>QMPZ01000153.1 GCA_003648815.1 Candidatus Aerophobota bacterium
TGGCTTTACTGGACAGTGATTTTCTTTATTGTGGGTAGGATGTTAAGGTTTGCTTGTCGAAAACGATGTGAACATAAATGAGGTTAGTTTTCTTTATCCAGGATCATGATATAGGGATGTTACTTGAGAACTGTTCTCGTTCCTTTATTTCTCAGAACAGATGAGAGAGGAATTTTGAGGATATGGAGGAGAATCAAAAAATCAAGACTCTAACTTGAAAGGCCATTAAGAGGAGAAGAGGTGAGGTGGTTTTTTGGCGTTGGGAAGGGGCGTCGCAAGGTAAGGGAAATTCTAAGGGAGACAAGGCAGCTGCACGCCATTCTTGAGATCAATGAAGAAATTCTGGTGGAAGAGTCCCTTTCTAAGCTGTTGAATCGTCTCGTTCAAACTGCAGCCAAATTCCTCAAGGCAGATGCAGCTACCTTGAGACTTGCCGACGAAGACCGAGGTTTTCTCGTGCTCAAGAGCACCTATGGTACTAAAAGGATACCTCAGGCTATAAATCTTCCCATTGACAAGAAGAGCATTGCTGGATTAAGTTTTCTGAAGGGAAAACCCATAAAATCCCTTAACATTTCTCAAGAGTCCCTTTATCCCTGGGATGATAAGGAGGCAAAAAGGTTCACCTCACTTCTGACCTTTCCGCTAAAGGTTGGAAATAAAAACTTGGGGGTCTTCTCAGTTTATACTAAAAAGGAGAGAAGATTTTCAAAATCTGAGATCGAGATGGCCAAAATTTTTGCCTCTCAGGCCGCTCTTGCCATAATAAACAGGATTTATCTGGACAGATTTCATCGTGCTGCCATTACCGAAAGCTTAACTGGTTTTTATAACGCAGGCTATTTTCACGAACGTCTCAAGGAGGAGATAAACAGGGCTGAGAGGACCGGCCGACCCTTATCCCTCCTCTTTCTCGACCTTGACCATCTTAAGAACGTCAATGACACCTATGGTCATCTTGTCGGGGATAAGGTCTTGAGAGAGGTCAGCCAGATAATAAGGGGATGCATAAGAAAGACGGATATTCCTGCCCGCTACGGTGGTGATGAGGTAGCTATAATTCTTCCCGAGACAAATGAGAATCAAGCCTTTCAAGTGGGGGAGAGAATAAGAAGGAAAATAGCAGACAGCTCCTTTCAAGAAAACATTCACCTTACAGTTAGCATTGGCATAGCTACCTATCCTCAGGATGCCAGCCAGCCTCAGGAGTTGCTCAAGGTGGTGGACCAGGCTATGTATCAGGCTAAACAGAAAGGAAGAAACCTCGTATATAGCGCAAGAGGTCACAAGGGTAACTGTTCAAAAATTGGTAGATGAGAAGAGAGCTCTGAGAATCACCCTATTTTGTCCTGTTCCTTATTTGACCCATATTATCTTAAGGGAAAAGCCAACCCCACACTTTCTTTCCTTATCTTAAGGAGTTTTACTAAGTTTATCACAATATAATATCTGGATGGCAGTTCTTTACCTACCTTTGTACCTTGCCCACGCCATCCCGCGGTGCTTTTTAACCTCTTTAAACTTACGCATCAAAGAAGTTTAGGATTGGTTTTCCCTGACATTTAGATTTTCTTCCTGTGAAAATTTTTGAGATGAAACTGCCTCAAATATACAATGGATGCGGATTTTTTTAAATTTAAGGAGAAAATTTTGAAGGAAGACCCAGGGGAAAATTTCCCCGTTTTTCAGCAAATTTGTTCGGCTTTTTCAAGGGTCTGGAATGATTAAAATGTTTATCCGCCCTTGATAGAAGTAAATTTTATAGAAAATAGCCAAAACGCTGATTTAGAAAGCAACAAAGCTAATCCACCCATCAAAAACTGAACAGTAGCCATTCGTGAGCTTCTTTACAAACTTTAATTTTGTTGTATAATTTCGTCACATGTGTTTTGAGTTATATCGACAAAAAACATGAATAAAATAAAAGGAGGCTGAAGTGCAAAACACAGATGTACTTATTGTGGGTGGAAGTGCTGCTGGTATCACAGCAGCTATTACAGCAAGGAAGCATTACCCGGAGGCTGAGATTACCCTTATTCGAAAAGAGGAGAAGGTCTTAATCCCCTGTGGTATTCCTTACATTGTAGGTACTCTTGAATCACCGGAGGAAAACCTTATCCCTGATACGGTACTTTCAAATAACAATGTTAATATAATTATAGATGAGGTTACCTCTATAAATAAGGGAGCTAAAATTGTCTCGACAGCTGGTGGTAGAACTATCAGATATAAAAAAATGATTCTTGCTACAGGATCCTTACCTGTTGTCCCCCCTATATCCGGCATTGACCTTGATAATGTATTCGTGGTAAAAAAAGAAATAGCTTATCTTAAAAACCTTCTAAAGGCCTTAGACGAGGCAAGAGATGTTGTTATTATAGGTGGGGGTTTTATTGGGTTAGAATTTGCTGATGAATGTAGGAAAAGAGGAAACTTAAATGTAACTGTAGTTGAGCTTCTTCCTCATTGTCTTCTGGTTGCATGCGATGAAGAGGTCTGTACTTTGGTGGAAAAGAAGCTTCAGGAAAGGGGCATAAATATTTTGGCTGATAGGAGGGCAAAGGCTCTTATAGGAAATGGAAAAGTTCAATACGTCGAATTGGAGAATGGTCAAAAAATTAGAGCAGATGTGGTTATACTGGGTATAGGTGTCACTCCAAACATTGAACTTGCTCAAAAAGCCGGCTTAGAAGTTGTAGAAGGTGGGGGTATATGCGTTGATGAATTTATGAGAACAAGTGATAAGGACATTTTTGCAGCAGGCGACTGTGCTCAGAAAAGATGCTTTTTCACAGGAGGGCCTTCTTTTCTTCGTCTTGCTTCTATTGCCACTATGGAAGCAAGAGTTGCTGGTGCAAATCTTTTTAGGTTGCGACGCCGGGGTGAATGTCCTGTTGGTGTATTTAGTACAGTTATAGGTGATCTTGCTATTGGCTCTGCGGGGATGACTGAAAGATCAGCTAAAGAAGCTGGTTTCAATGTTGTAGCAGGAATGGCTAAGGCACCTGATAAACATCCAGCCTCTATTCCGGGTACTAAAGAGTTGGGAGTAAAATTGGTATTTGAGAAGGAAACTGGGATACTTTTAGGTGGTCAGGTCTGGGGAGGTGTAACAACTGGTTTAATGGCAAATTTTATCGGAGCCCTTATTCAAAAGAAAATGAGGGCGGATGAAATAGTTATATTTCAGGTGGGAACTCATCCTATGCTCACTGCATCACCTATAGCACACCAAATCCAAAATGCTGCCGAAATTGCTCTTGCCAAAATGAAAGAGGGTGTTTTACGAGTTTAATTAAGCTAATGAATTTACCCTTGCTTGCGGTTCTATGTCAAAATCTGTGGTGAAAATTTCATGGGCACCAATGATGATTTAAAGAGAGCCATTATCAGATGATGGGGTAAACGAGTTAACAATCCTGTGATACCTTGCGAGAAAAAAACCTGTTGTCTGGACGCTTTAGATGCAGAGTTAAAGCTATCAAGCTTAAAATATTCGGTGGCAGAAAAGAAAGCTGGCTATCCATGGTAAGGGTGGTTCTTATGCAAAAAGAGGAATTATCCCAATGATAGAGAGGGTAAGAAGACCATTTGAATATCACTTTACTGAAAACAACATTAATGGAATGAGTGAGTTCGTATACCATCAAAACATAACACGAAGTTCATATATGAACGAGTTATACACAATCGACTTCAGGACGCTTGAAATAACTTGAGGCATAGGAAAGTATAAACATTTGTTTAATAAAGGGGGGAGCAGCGAAGCGTTGAGGGGGGATGTTTCCCCCCTCAAGTATCGTTTTCTTGAAATGAAAAGATTTAAAGAAAAAATATGTGTGCGTATTCGCTTCAAAAATGCGGATAAGTTAAATGCTATATAGAGGGATAAAAATGAAAAACCTTCAAGCGAAGATGTTTAACAAAAAAGCTTCTAATCCGAAAAATAAACCCGATCAAATTTTGGAAGCGATAGCATTAAAACCTGGACAGAGCATTGCAGATATTGGAGCTGGTGGAGGATACTTTTCCCTCAGGTTTGCCGAGATGGTGGGTAAAAAGGGGAAGGTTTATGCGCTTGATACAAATCCAGGCTTTTTGGAGTTTATCAAAAACAGTGCTAAAGAAAAGAAATTGAACAA
>QMPZ01000154.1 GCA_003648815.1 Candidatus Aerophobota bacterium
AGGTTATGCTCCCTTGCCCCTTTTATAATGATCTTATCCTGACCCATCATAGCTTCCCCAACATATTATTTTATCCTTTTTAAAGGTTGTGTCAATTTTTGCCCCTTGAAAATTTGCGTGGGTTGACAAAAAAAACTTTTTTGCTAATAATAATATACAACTTTCCCTCTGGCAAAACTAACACATTTATAAGATTCGGGACGGGGGGTTGGAATCGTTCAATCCTCCGTTTAGTTTTAAGTGTCCTTGAAAGCCTCTTAGGTGCTATAATTGAGGCGGTGAGTGGGGCTTGGGTTAGAAACATTGGAATTTAAAAATTTCTTTATTTTAAGTAGGGTCTAAAAAGGAAGAACAAGAGTCGGTTCTGATATGCAGCTGTCCAGAGAGGTATTTGTTCCTCAAATATTATAAAAAGAAAAGACAGAATGCCTCTTGTTTACATTGGATTAGGTTCAAATAAGGGAGATAAAGAAAAAAACATAAAAAAAGCCTTAGGATACCTTAAGAAGAAGATAAAGGTTCACAAAGTTTCCTCTCTTTATCTTACTGAGCCAGTAGGAGTAGAGGGGGGGTGGTTTGTAAATTGTGCCCTTGAGGGCGAGACAGAAAAAAAGCCTAAAAACTTACTCCAGGAGCTACTACAGATAGAATATAGGATGGGCAGGAGAAGAACTGGAACGAAGGGGTCTCGAGTGATTGATCTGGACCTTTTGCTGTATGGAGAAATGGTGAGCTATGAAGAAGACCTTATTCTCCCTCATCCTCGCCTGCATAAACGCAAGTTTGTGCTGATTCCCTTAATAGAGATAAATCCCCACCTTTACCATCCAGTTCTTAGAAAGCCTCTAAAGGCAATCTTAAACACCTTGGAAGATCCGCATCAAGTAAAAAAAATCATCCATTAAGAAAACATACTTGAGGGGGAAAGCATAGGCTCTGCCTCTTTCTTCGAAATAACTCCTTCAACACTTCGCTGCTTCCCCTTTAGAAGGTAACGACCACAATTTCCTATAGGCTTCAAAAATGTGTATAGTTAAAACCAGGAATCTAAGAAAGATTTACAAAGGATATAAGGGGTTTTTAAGGAAGAGGAAAATATCAGCTCTGACCGACCTAAACCTGGAAGTGAGGAGGGGGGAAGTGTTCGGACTTCTGGGACTGAACGCAGCAGGAAAGAGCACAGTTCTTAAGATACTTTTAGGCCTTACCTTCCCCAGTGCTGGTGAATTTAAACTCCTTGAAAAAAATGGGATTACTCCCTCAGTTAAACAAAGAGTCGGCTTTCTTCCGGAAAATCCCAGTCTTTATCGGTATCTGTCAGCCTGGGAATTTTTGGACCTATGTGCAAGATTATTTAAGTTAAGAGGAAAGGAGAAGAAAAAGAGGATAGAGGAGCTACTGGATCTGGTAGAGCTTAGAGATGTTAAAAGGGTAAGAATTGGAGAATTCTCAAAAGGGATGATTCAAAGGCTGGGCATCGCCTCAAGCCTGGTGAATAATCCGGAACTTATCTTTCTGGATGAACCTATGAGTGGGTTGGATTTTTTGGGTCGAAAAAAGATAAAAAACATAATCCTGAAGTTGAAAAGAGAGGGAAAAACCATTATCTTCTCCTCTCATATCCTCAGCGAAGTGGAGGAGATCTGTGACAGGATTGGAATACTTCATAAAGGAAGACTCATCTGTTTAAAAGATATTGACGAGCTCAAAAAAGAAGGAATTTCCTTAGAGGAGCTTTTCCTGCAACAAATAGAGAGTCGAACTTAAAACTTAAGTTAAGGAGATATTAAATTGAGAAGCATGACCGGATATGGAGGGGGAAAGGGGAAGAATAAAAAAGCTGAGGTATGCGTAGAAATAAAATCACACAATTCTCGTTTCTTAGATATCGAAGTAAATCTTCCCCGGGATGTACCTATTAAATGGGAAGAGAAAATTAAAAATCGGATAAAAGAGACAATCAAAAGAGGAAAAGTGACCGTTTATGTAAAGATAGAAAAAAGAGGGCCTGTTTCCTTTAAGGTCACGGTAAACCAGGAAATTGCCTCTTGTTATCACCAGGCTCTCTCTCAATTATCTAAAAAATTAGGATTAAAAGAGAATGTCGGACTTTCTCATCTTTTAACACTTCCTGAGATAATTAAACTGGATAATGAGGAAATATATGACCAGGACATCGAAGATCTGTTAGATGAAGCCTTAACTGAAGCCTTAAAAGAACTCCTTTATATGAGAAAAAGAGAGGGGGAAAAGCACCACCAGGACATCCAAAAGTGTCTGAGAAGAATCGAGGATAATCTATTAGAAATAGAAAAACAAGCTCCTTTAGTTAGGGAAGGTTATCGGCAGAGGATAAGGGAGGAGATAAAAAAGTTCTTAAAAGAAGAGGAAGATAAGGAGAAAATAGCCAATGAGATATCCGTTCTTATTAATCGAGGCGATATCAACGAGGAGGTAGTGCGCTTTCGCTCTCACCTGGACCAATTTAAAAGGACCATAGAGGAAGATACCCCTGTAGGGAAGAAACTGGGATTTATCCTTCAGGAGCTTCAGGGAGAGATCAACACCGTAGGAGCTAAACTCACCTCACTTCCCATTTCCTATCCCGTAATTCGAATTAAAGAGGAGATAGAAAGGATAAGAGAACAAGTTCAAAACATTGAGTGAGAGGTGCGGTAGTGATAAGAAGAAAAAAGGGATTGATTATCGTGATCTCTGCCCCTTCAGGAGCAGGCAAGACCAGTCTCTGTAAAAGACTTCTCCAAACCTCACCTCTGTTTTACTATTCGGTCTCCTTTACCACTCGCCCTCCCAGGAAAAACGAGATAGAGGGAGTAGATTACTATTTTGTCTCCAGAGAGGAATTTCAGAAGATGATAGAAAGAGGAGAGTTTGTGGAGTGGGCAGAAGTCCATGGACATATGTATGGAACCTCCGCTAAGCTCATCGATGAAGCTATTAAGGCGAAAAAGGAGGTAGTGCTGGAGGTGGACGTTAAAGGTGGAACCGAGATTAAAAGACGTTACCCTGATTCTGTGCTTATCTTCCTCCTTCCTCCCTCCTGGGAAGAACTGGAAAAGCGACTGAGAAACAGGATGACTGAATCCGATAAAGAGATTAAACAAAGATTAGCGAGGGCAAAAAAAGAAGTCGAATATGCTCCTTACTATGATTACTTGGTCATTAACGACGACATCAACAAGGCTTTGGAGAAACTTTTGGCCATCATTGAGGCAGAACGGTGCCGGATGAAGAGATTTCCAACTGAGGAGCTGAAAAATTTTATATCTAATGAATAAAAAGGAGAATGTATTTATGTCTAAGTTATTTTCTATTGATGATCTGTTAGATCGGGCAGGAACCGATGATAAGTTTGAGCTTACTCGCCTTGCTATCCAGAGAGTACGAAGATTAGTTAAAGAAAAAGATAAAAGGGCTTTGGATAACTCTCAGGAAAAGTTTTCCACTCTTGTCTTACAAGAAATGCTCGAGGGAAAGATAAAACCGTTTCATATTCCAGAGAAAGAGTAGTTGAAAAGAACGTCTCACCTTTTAATTCTTTATAAGAGGAGCCGACTTATTCTGGAATCTGAAGTCTATGATGAGTAGTGGGTTTTTGTGAAATTTAATGGTTATTATTATAAAATCTTCTTCTTTCTCAGTAGTCTATAGTAATGGGTTGTTAGTGGTGTGGAAAACTCTTCCTTATTCTTTACTATCCTCAAAATGATAGGTGAAGAAAAAGGGGATAAACCCCTTTGCTTTTCCACTTTATTCCACTCTCTTAATTTACTTTATTCATCATAAAATAGAAGTTAATCCTATCCTAACTTAATTTTTAAGACACTAAATATTTTTCATTTATCTACAGCTTCCCCCACTACAATCAATAACTTTTCGACTCCTCATCCTTCTTCCTTTAATAACCTCATTAAATCCCGTAGCTGGTTTTTCAACTCCTCATCCTTCTCTTTTTGTATACTTATCTTTCTATGAGCATACATTATCGTAGTGTGGTCCTTACCCCCGAATTTTTCTCCTATCTCCGGAAAGGAAGCATCTGTCAGTTCCCGGCATAGATACATTGCCACCTGTCTTGGAAGGGCAATCGATTTC
>QMPZ01000155.1 GCA_003648815.1 Candidatus Aerophobota bacterium
GCGATAAAAGGATTATTTTATTATCTGTTAGATTGGGTAAAATGCTCAGGATTTAAAAAATTGGTTATTTCTTTACCTTCCTCTCATCCTATATTTGAGTTTTTAAAGATGGAGAATATAAAACTGAGGGAGGAGAATCCAGATAAAAGAGAAGTTTTGATGATTAGGAATATCAGCTCTCAGGGTGATGTTCTAAGAGATAAAGAGATAAAATCCAGGTTTCACTGGGGATATTTTGATAGATTTTAATTTTATGAGGAGGTATAGATGACTAATCAACAGGAAAAGTTAGCTATTGAGGGAGGAAAGCCAACTATTCAGGAAAAGTTGCCTACCTGGCCGTGGTTTTCGGAGGAAATAATTCAGGCTGCAATGCAGCCCTTAAGAACAGGTAAGGTTAATTACTGGACAGGCAATTTAGGAATGGAATTTGAAAGAAAGTTTGCTAAGTGGTGTGGGACAAGGTATGCAATTAGCACTTGCAATGGGACAAGTGCTCTGCATACAGCCCTCGGTGCTTTAAACATTGGACCTGGGGATGAGGTGATTACTGTTCCTTATACTTTTATTGCCACTTCCTTTTGTGTGGTTCAGGCAGGTGCAGTTCCGGTTTTTGCTGATGTCCAAAGGGAGGATCACTGTATTGACCCTGAAGATATTAAGAAAAAGATAACACCTCGTACTCGTGCTATAATTCCGGTTCATCTTTACGGTAATGTGTGTGAGATGGATGAGATAATGGATATTGCTAAAAAATATGGTTTATACGTTATTGAGGATGCTGCTGAGGCACATGGAGCCCTTTATAAAGGAAAAAAAGTTGGCTCTATTGGAGATGTTGGTTGCTTTAGCTTCTGTCAAAATAAGACCTTTACAACTGGTGGAGAGGGTGGAATGGTTGTCACTAACAATGAAGATATTGCCTGGGAGGCACGTTCTTTCCGTGATCATGGCTATGATGTTAAAAGGAGAATGAGTCTTTTAGAAATGGAGCAGGCTTTGCCTTATATTCACCGTAGGGTTGGATTTAACTACAGGATGACAGAGGTTCAGTCTGCAATTGGTATTAAAGAGCTGGAGAGGATTGATAGCTGGAACTTGCCCAGGAGAAGGAGAAACGGAGAAATTTTAATTGAAGAACTAAAAGACTGTCCTCAAATTAAATATCTACCAGTCCATAATAAGGAAAAGGTAAATGGTTTTTATGTTTTTCCTGTTGTTCTTAATCTTGAAAGACTTACCTGTGACAAAAACACATTTTTAAAGGCAATTCTTGCAGAAGGTGTTATAGCCTGGAAAGAGTTCTGGCCCCAAAGTTATAAAGAAAAAGCTTATACAGAGCACAACGGTTTTGGTAGATTTAAGTTCCCATTTGAATCAAAGGAATATACCGATCCCAAACAAGTTGAATATAATAAAGTCTTCTGCCCTAACTGTGCATGGCTGGAGGAGAGAACCTTTGTTGTTCATATGTTTCCAACATTTGAAGAGGAACATATCCGCCTTATTGCTAAAGCAATTAAGAAAGTTGCCTCTTATTATGCAAAATAGGGAGAAAAATATGAGGAATTTGATGGCTGGATGTTCTAAGGTAAAGATAACCCCTCCCGTAGGAACTCCTTTGGATGGAAATGTCCGCGATAGAGGATGTGAAGGCGTTCATGATGATATTTATGCTAAATCTTTAGTGTTAAGTGATGGGGAAAAGGAAATAGCTATTGTTAGCTGCGCTCTTTGTGCTATACCTAAGGCTATGGTGGAGGATGTTAGGAAAATAGTAGAGAAAAGATGCACTATACCAAAAGAGAACATTTTAGTTTGTGCTTTTCATACTCATTCTGGTCCAACTACAGGGGCTATCTTTAAAGAAGTAAATGAGGATTATCTTTTCTCTCTCCCAGAAAAAATTGCCTTATCGATTTGTGAGGCAAAACAAAATATTAGAAAAGTAGAGGTTAAATTTGGTTCAGGAGAGGAAAATGCCCTGCCTCATAATCGTAGGATAAAAATGAAAGATGGAAGCTTAAGGATGAACTGGGAGGATCTTTCCTTAGATGAGATTGATGCACCAGCAGGTCCTGTTGATCCTGAAGTGGGGGTAGTTATAATAGAGGAGTTAAATGGAAAACCAATAGCTACCCTGATAAACTATACCTGTCATCCAGCAATTTTAGCTGGAGACAATTTCCTTGTAAGTGAGGACTATCCTAGTTATACAATGAGGTTAATAGAAAAAGAAAAAGGGGGTATCTGTCTTTTTACCAACGGAGCTGCGGGTAACATTAATCATATTAATATTTTTGATCCAGATCAACGGCGTGGTTTTTATGAGGCTGAAAGACTTGGAACTATCCTCGGCAAAAAGGTTTTGTCTATTATGGGTACGGCTAAACCTATTCCTATAGAGAAGTTGAAAATGATAAGAGAAGAGATTGAACTTCCACTTCGAAAGATTCCTATCTCTGAAATAGAGAAAGCTAAAAAACTGATTGAAGGAAAGGAAGTTAAGAAAATATCAATGGTAGATGGGTTATCTGATGAGGTTTATGCTGAGCAGATACTTACCTTAAGTAAAATTCAAGAAAAAAGTGTTTTATCAGAAATTCAGGCAATTTCGTTGGGTAATATTGCTCTTGCAAGTATTCCTGGTGAGCTTTTTGTGGAATACGGCCTGGAGATTAAGAAAAAATCCCCTTTTCCTCATACCTTTATCATTGGCTACGCTAATGATTATGTAGGATATATTCCGACCTCGAAGGCATTTGAGGAAGGAGGATATGAAGTAAGAACAGGTATAGCTAGCAAGCTTGACCCAGGAGTAGGAGAGTTCATCACCAAGAAGGCTCTGGAAATATTAAATAAACTTAAGGAGAGTTCCAATGAGAGTTAACTGGGGAGTGATAGGAGCCTGTGGAATTGCCGATAGAAGAACAATTCCTGAGGGGATAATTCCAGCTAAAAATGCAGAGTTAGTATCCTTGATGGATGTAGATGAGGAAAGACTAAGGAAGGTAGCTAAGAAATATGGAAAGGTGAGATACTATACAAAAGAAGAAGACTTAATTAAAGATTCTGAAGTTGAAGCAGTTTACATTGCTACTCCTACCTATCTACATCATAAACATGTTTTAATGGCCGCTGAGGCAAAAAAACATATCCTCTGCGAAAAACCAATGGCTATGAATCTGCATCAGGCAGAGGAGATGATAAGAGCATGCAGGGAAAATAAGGTAAAGTTAACCTTGGATTATATGATGAGATACCATACCTATAATCGCGAGATAAAAAGGATGATAGATAAAGGTGAGCTTGGGAGGCTTGTAATGGGAAGAGCACAGCTTACCTGCTGGTATCCTCCTATAAAGGGAGCCTGGCGGCAAAACCCTGAATTGGGAGGAGGTGGTTCCCTAATAGATATGGGAACTCACTGCATTGACCTTTTAGAGATGCTTATGGGGAAGGTAGTTGAGGTTTTTTGCTATAAAGATCATCTTGTCCAGGATTATCCGGTAGAGGATACATCTGTAGTTTTGCTAAAGTTTGAAAGTGGAGCCTTAGGAATTGTAGATAATCACTTTAACATTCCAGATGCCTCCTCAGAGAATAGGTTAGAGATCTATGGAAGCAAGGGAAGCATCCTGGCAAGGGGAACTATTGGACAGGACTCATCTGGATGGATGGTAAAAAGAGTTGAAAGAGAGGAAAAAGGTTATGAGGCAGCTCAAAAAAGAGAAGAAGTTAAAGAGGAACAGGTTATTCTAAGCCCTGTAAATATGTACCAGCAGGAAATAGAGGATTTTTCCGGGTGTATTCTTGATGATAAAGAGCCTTCTTTTAAGGGAGAAGATGGTCTGAGGAATTTAAAGATAATACTGGCTGCTTATGAATCAGCTAAGGAAGGGAGGACAGTTAAGGTATAATAAGAGGAGGATCCCATGTTACGTAAAATAGAATGCTTCCTCCAGCCCTCCAAGATCGATAAGATAAAGGATGAGCTTGTCAAATTGGGTGTTGGTGGAATGAGTGTAAGTGAGGTAAAAGGATTTGGCACCCAGAGAGGTTATCTTGAGGGAGAA
>QMPZ01000156.1 GCA_003648815.1 Candidatus Aerophobota bacterium
AGATAACCCTTTCCTTCGAGGAGCTCCCTTCTGGGAATGGGTATCTTTGAGGGGTCAGGAAACTCGGAATTTCGATAAAACTTGGAAAGCCCTTCTTTTCCCCTCTTCTTAAAGTCCTCAAGAAGGTTCTCCCAGCATCCCTCTGCCTCCCCTATTACCACCGCATCTGCATGTTCAGCTGCCTCCTCGGGCAAAGCTGTGGCGTGTATGCCCCCTATCACCACCGGCGTTCCCCTCTTTCTGAATTCATCCGCTATCTCATAAGCACGGGGGGCAGAAGCGGTCATAGTAGTTATCCCTACCAGATCAGCTTTTTTGTCAAAGTCCAGCTCCTCTACGTTCTCGTCGATTATCTCCACCTCTATGTCCTTAGGAGTCAAGGCAGCCACGGCGAGAAGACTGTGAGGAGGAAACTTAAAAATTTTATCCCGCTGTAGTCTTCTCGCAGCTACTTTTCTCTTCCACGTAGGTGAAATTAACAATATCTTCATAACTTTTTTACCTCTCAATCATATCTTACCTTCCACCCACCTCTTCTGGACCTCAAATTCCTTTTTGTTCTTTTCTCGATGATTTCTTATCACCTTGCTCAGCTCCACCACCGAAGAGTCATATTTTCCCTGAACCATTTTCTCAAACTCTGGTCGGGTAATTCTGTCCAGCTCCTGAGCATACCTGTCGAGATAGCTGGCTATCTCCCCCTCAATGATGGTCTCTGCCCCCTTATGAGTGGGATGGGCACCATGTTTTTTGACCACTTCCCTTAAAAACTCCGGCCTGTCAATTATGGTGCAGGGCGTAAGCCAGTTGTCGTTGGAAAGCTGGTGCTTCCTTATATCCATAAAGAACGGACTGACGATGGCATCCCTTAATCCCTTGCCCCTCTTCCATAAATCAAAGATGTTATCCGTGGCAAAGTGAATGAAGACGCAGGGCTCTATATCTCCGAGGGCGTTGATGTGAAAGTACTTTCTACCTCCGGCTATGCATCCTCCTACCCAGGGCCCGTCATTCCAGAAATCCCCGATGAAGATGGGCTTTGTAGACCTCCACTCCCACACCTTCTCACGAAGGTGATTCCTTTGTTCAGGAGTGGGCATGAGATCCACCTTCGGATCCTTTCCAATGGGAATATAAACAAAATACCATCCGAAGGAGACATGTCTTTCAATGAGGTCATCTATGAACTCATCGCTGGTGACCACCTCGGCATTTTCTCTGGTCACCGTGATGGAAAAGCCGTGCAGCACTCCTGCCTTGTAAAGATTTTCCCTTGCCTGGCATATCTTCCTCCAGGTTCCCCTTCCCCTTCTTTCGTCTGTCTCCTTCTCAAATCCCTCCTGACTTATGGCCGGAGCTATATTGCCTAACTTGGCCAATCTCTCTATTGTCCTCTCGTCCAGCAGCGTGCCATTGGTATAAACCTGAAAGTACATGTCGTTGTGTTCCTCAGCTATATCCAGGAGAGTCTTTCCGGTTTTCCTGTCCCTGTAATAGAAGGGCTCACCTCCAGAAATGGTCAGCCAGCGGATTCCCAGTTCCTTTGCCTCTCTTAAAATCCTGCTGAAGGCCTCGTAGGAAAGACCCTCCCCTCTCTTGTACTCGTGAGCATAACAGCCGTAGCAGTTAAGGTTACAGGCATAGGTAGGGGAGACGACGAAGAACCAGGGCGCCTTAAACCCTTCCTCCTCTAATTTCTCCCTTTTCTTGGCGTTGACAATCCAATCGACGAAAAAGTTCTCCGCCAACTTTTCCCTGGCCGTCTTCGAGAGTCTTTTTTGAAGAAGTAGCGGAGCAAGCCTCAACATAGGATGCCTTCTCTGAAGAGCCTTTCGCACGTTCTCCACAGCTGACTTGTTGGGTCCGGCAAACATGTAAAGACCCTTGAGTATGTCGTCGAACTCCCTATAAAATTCTTCCTCATCCTTAGTCTCAGCTAACCTCGTGAGATATCGGTTGACCTGCCATCCCAATGCCTTCTTCTTCAAGCCAACCCACCAGTTTGCCATTTTTTCCTCCTTACGTAAGTTTCATTTTAATAAATTGGGCTTTAAAAGTCAAACCAGGCTTTTAAACCTATGGACTTTCCCTCTTCACCCCTTCCCAGAACACCTCGTAGATCAGGTGCTTATCCTCGGACAAAGAGGTCCTTTCCTTCCGAGAAATCCAGTAGACGGTAAGACTGTGAAGCATGCCCATCAAGATCACCGCCAGCTTTCTCGAATCAAAAGGTCTGATCTCACCGACCTCAATCCCCTCTTGTATCAACTTATCCATGATCTCTACATAATAGGATTGTCTTTCTATCAGTCCCCCTTTTAGCCTCTCCCCCAGCTTTCTTTTGAATTCCTCGGGAAAGCTTTGCATAATTTTGAAGAAATCCTCGTTTTCCTCCAGAAACTTAAGATGAATCCCTATAGCTTCCTTAATCCGGCTCGAGACTGTTTTGCTCTTCTGAATTCCCTTCTCTACCTTCTCCAATAAGATGTCCAGCTTGCTTTCCAGCACAGAAAAAAACAGGTCCCTTTTATCTCGAAAATACAGGTAAATCGTCCCCTTGGCTATCCCCGCTTTCTCAGCAATCTCGCCCACAGTGGTGGAATAAAACCCCTTCTGGGCAAAAAGCTTTTCCGCTGCCTCCAGGATCTGGTCCGTGCGGTTCCCTTGCAAAAGTCTTCTTTTCTTTTTTGCGCTCATCTTTTCTTACCGGCAAAGATAGTGTAAAGGGTCGGAACGAGGATAAGGGTGAATATCATGGAAACGGAAAGCCCTCCTATCACCGTCCTGGCCATAGGAGCCCATAGTTCCGCTCCTGCCCCCCAGCCTAAGGCCATGGGTATTAAGGCAAACACAGTGGTGAAGGTGGTCATCAAAATGGGACGAAGGCGTCTCCTTGCTCCTGTTCGCGTGGCCTCCAATGCCGACATTCCCTTTTCCCTTAAGATGTTGATGTAGCTTATCATCACGATGCCGTTGTTTACCACAATTCCGACCAACATGATCAATCCCATGTAAACCACCGCGCTGATGGTGGTCCTGCTGAGAAATAGTATCCAGATAACTCCTATGAGGGCAAAGGGAACGGAGAACATGATGACAAAGGGATGGCGCAGGGACTCAAACTGAGAGGCCATGACCATATAGACAAGTATAACCGCCAAGATCAAAGCCCCAAGAAGACTACGAAAGGATTCCGCCATCTCCTTCTGTTGGCCAGCGACCTCCACGGAAAAACCCTCAGGTATCTTCAGCTTAGATAGCTTTTCTCTGATCTCCCTGTCTATGCTTCCCAAATCCCTGCCGCTAATTCCCGCCGAGATGGTGATCACCCTTTGCTGTTCCTTTCTCTCTATGTTCACCGGACCGCTCGCCCTTTCAATGTGAGCTACGGTATCAAGGGAGATTTGCCTACCTGAGGGAGAGGTGATGAGTATCTTCCCAATGTCAGAAGGTTTTTGAAGATCTTTTCTGTTTAGCCGAACTCGAATGTCATATTGACTGCCGGCTTCCCGAAAGTAAGTGGCCACCTTGCCCTCATTGGCTGCCTTAACGGCATCAGCTATCTGAAAGAAGTTAAGACCTAAGGAGGAGGCCTTATCTCTGTCCACGTTTACCCGAAGCTCAGGCATACCTTCTTTATAGCTAACCCTTGGCTCCACCACGCCCCTTATCTTTCCGATCAAATCAGCTATCCGGCGAGCCAGCCTCTTTCCTTCTTCCAGATCATATCCCCTAACTTCTATGACAACAGGGGTTCCTGTGAAGATTTCCTGTGCGGCGCTGGCTTCGCTGAAGGTTATCTTGGCCCCGGAAATGTCGGCTAACCTGGAACGAAGAAGATCAGTGATCTCCATGGTGGACCTTTTTCTTTGGGATCTTTCCACCAAACTCACGGTCAAGGAAGCATTGTTAGAACCTGTGCCCATGGCAAAGCCAATTACTCCTCCCTCAGAACCGACCTGAATTAAAGTCTTATCCAGCTCAGGAACGCTTTCCCTTATTACTTCCTCCACCTTCTTTGCTACCTTCTCGGTTATCCTCCATTTGGTGCCTGTGGGTGTCTCCACACTTA
>QMPZ01000157.1 GCA_003648815.1 Candidatus Aerophobota bacterium
CAGATATTTAAGGTTCTCCCAGAACAGTTCTTTTCTCGTCCATTCTATAGCCTGTCTGGCTACGGGATTAAAGAAGGGGAGTATCTCAGGATGGAGTACTCCCCATTCATGATTTCCTATGACGACCTCGCTTTTTAACCTTCTTATCTGTTCCACACATTCGTTGGGACTTGCCCCATATCCTACAATGTCCCCCAGACACAAGAACCTGTCTATATCTTCTTCCTTCAAAATATCTAAGACCGCTCTTAGCGCTTCCAGATTAGAATGAACATCAGCGATAATGCCGTAGCGCAATTTCCTCTTCCCCTCAATGCATAGCTCCCCTCATCTCTCTACCTACTGAATATAGCTTAGGCCTTCCCACCCCACGCTATTCACTAACTTCGACAGATCAAACGGTCTGCCCTCCCTTTTCTTGAAATCTTACTTGATCCAATTAATTTACGGGCAGGCAACCTTGGCGCGCCTGAGAGGAGTCGAACCCCCAACCAACGGATCCGAAGTCCGTCGCTCTATCCAGTTGAGCTACAGGCGCCAAACTTTGGAGCGGGAAACGGGACTCGAACCCGCGACCCTCAGCTTGGGAAGCTGATGCTCTACCACCTGAGCTATTCCCGCTCTATTTTCATTTCCAAGCTCACCTTTATAGAGGTGATGAATGTTGAATCCAAAGCTTTTCCTGGAAGGAGAAGGCCCACCATTTTCATTTATATTATAGCATATTTGTCTTAAAAGACAACCTCTCGCCGAAAGACATAATCAATTTCCCCCTCACTCTTTACCCCTCACCTCTCACTCTTTACCCTTCACTCTTTACTCTTTACTCTTTACCCCTCACCCTTCACTCTTCACTCTTTACTCTTCACTAACACACCACCTGAGTTCCAATTCCTCTATCAGTGAATATCTCCAGCAAAAGAGAATGAGGAATTTTTCCGCTGATGATGTGTACCTTGTTCACCCCTCCTCTTAATGCCTCCTCGCAGGCCCTAACCTTGGTCATCATCCCCTTTTGAATCTTTCCCTTCCTCATCAGTTCATTCATCTTCTCTATGCTCAAGGTGGAGATTAGAGAGTTTTCATCGGAGACATCCTCCAAAATTCCTTTCACATCCGTAAGGAAGATTAACTTTTCCGCCTTCAAGGATTTGGCGATGCCTGCGGCTACTACATCAGCATTTATGTTAAGAGTCTCTCCCTCCCTGCTCACCCCCACTGGAGCAATCACCGGGATAAAGCCCTCCCTTTCCAAAACCTGAATGGAACTCGGGTTTATCTCCTCTATCTCTCCCACCAGACCTAATTTCTCCTCCTTAACCCTTCTGGCTAAGATAAGCCCTCCATCCTTACCTTCAAGACCTATCGCCTTTCCTCCCAATTGATTAAGGGTGGATACTATCTCCTTGTTTACCTTCCCCACCAGGACCATTTCCACGACTTCCATAGTATCCGCATCGGTAACTCGATTTCCATCAATGAAACGTGGCTTTATGTTGAGCTTCTTCATCATCGCCGTTATTGCCTCCCCTCCTCCATGGACGACCACTGGCTTTATCCCCACATATCTCATCAAAACTATATCCTCAGCTATATTTCTCTTTAAATCCTCATCTTTCCAGGCCTTTCCACCATATTTTATCACGATGGTCTTGCCGAAAAACTTCCGTATATAAGGAAGAGCCTCCACTAAGGTTTGTGCCCTCTTTAAATCCTTTTCCATTCTTTTGCCCTCACTTTATGATAAAACAATAGTCCTTTTGACGAATTTGTCAACCGAGCTTTTCCCTCTTATACACCACCCTTCCTCCAACCACTGTCATCATGATGTTTACCTGTTCATCAAAGACGACCAGATCAGCATCCTTTCCTTTAGTCAGACTTCCCTTCTTTTCATCCACACCTATCAACTTGGCTGGATTTATGCTGGCCATCTTAACTGCATCCTGTATTGATAAGCCTACAAGCCTGACCATATTTCTCACACATCTATTCATCAGGGCTGCGCTACCGGCGAAGGCCTCGCGGGTCAAGAGCTTGACCACGTAATTTCCCTTTTCTGTGGAAATCTCGAATCCCTCTGTCACCTCATCCTCCACAATAGTTTCCAGTCCCCCAACAGAGTATCTTCCCGGTCCCAGGCCAGCAGCCCTTGTCGCATCTGTGACCAGGGATACTTTATCCAGACCTTTTGCCTTTACCACTAACCTCATAAGGCTGGGAGGCAGATGATGTCCATCCGCAATAATCTCGGTGGTGAGCTCATCCAACAAAAGGGTGGACTCTATGACCCCCGAGATCCTGTATCCGTTGACCCTTCTCACCCCGGACATCCCCGAGTATATATGGGTTACATGGGTATAGCCGGCTTCAATGGCGGCGAGGATATCCTGATAAGTTGCGTTCGTGTGACCAATGGAGGCCAAAATCTTGCGCCTCTTCAGCTCCCTTCCCAGTTCCAATCCTCCCCTCAGCTCAGGAGCTGCGGAGACCCTGAGAATACAGTCACTTTCATTGAGAAGCTTCATATACTCTTCAGGTTCGGGTTCCTTTAAAAATTTTGGATTCTGAGCTCCTCTTTGTTCCATGGAAAAATACGGGCCTTCTATATGAGCACCTAAAACCTCAGCTCCAGACAGTCTCTTTCCTTTAACTGACTCTATGACCTTGACCGCTTCGGTTATCTTTTTCATAGGAGCGGTAAGGGTGGTAAGGACAAGGGAAGTTGTGCCTCCCTTAGCATGAACAGCCGATATCCTCTCCATAGCCTCCTCTGTAGCGTCCATAGCATCTGCACCACCTCCACCATGAAGATGAATATCGATGAAGCCGGGAGCCAGATATCTACCAGCGACGTCGATCACTTCACCTTCCTGAGAAATCTTAACCTTATCTTCAGAACCGACATCGAAAATCTTTCCTTGTCTGACTATCAATACACCGTTATCTATAACTCTCATAGGGGTTATTATCCTTGCATTTTTAAACGCAAGGATTCCTTCCTCAGGCATAGCTTTCCTCCTTTCTCCAAAAGTTCAAGAAAACGACACTTGAGGGGGTCATTCCGAAGGAATGGACGAACGCCTATGTTTCCACCTCAACGCTTCGCTGCTCCCCCCTTTATTAAACAAATGTTTATAAATTCCTATACTTCAAGATAATCTATCCCCAAAATAGATAAAAGTCAACCAGAGTTTTTCCAAAACTGAGAAGAAATATCTTTTTCATCTTGACTTTCACGGATAAAATACTATTATTTAACTTAACCAATGAAAAAATACGAGCTTATCGACCATACAGCTGATATAGGTATTAAAGTTCGAGGAAAATCGGTAGGGGAGCTGTTTGAAAACGCCGCCTACGCTATGTTTGATCTCATAGCTGACCTGAACAGGGTAAAGAAAAGGGAAGTTCTGGGGGTCGAGATCGAGGGAGAGGGAATGGATGAACTTCTGGCAGATTGGCTACGCGAACTCCTCTACAAGTTTAACGGAGAAAGGCACCTTCTTAAGGACTTCAAGATAGAGGAAATTGACCAGAAGAGTCTTAAAGCAAGGGTTAGAGGGGAGAAATTGGATCTGTCCCGTCATTCTCTGAAAATGGAGATAAAAGCGGTTACCTATTATGGGCTTGAGATTAAGAGGACATCAGAGGGCTGGCAAGCTCAGGTGATATTTGACGTATGAGAGAAGCAACTCTGGCTGATTAGTGAAGGGTAAAGTGTGAAGAGTTAAAGGAGAAATAATGAGCAAATATAGCCTTAAAAAAATCGATGATTATCGCTGGGAGATACCCAAAACAGGGGGAATGAGGGTACCGGGCCTTCTCTACGCCGATGAGAAGATGCTTAAAGTGGTGCAGCAAGACAACACTCCCTTGCAGGTCATGAACGTCGCTCATCTTCCAGGAATTGTCAAGTACTCCTTAGCTATGCCTGATATGCACTGGGGCTACGGTTTCTGTGTGGGAGGGGTAGCTGCCACTGACCCTGAAAAAGGAGGGGTAATCTCTCCTGGTGGAATCGGCTATGATATAAACTGC
>QMPZ01000158.1 GCA_003648815.1 Candidatus Aerophobota bacterium
GGTCCTGAGTGAATTCCAGGATGGCTTGTAGACCATAAACATCCTCCTCTTATGAAATTTTTGTTGCTCATTCAGCCATTTTTTGGGAAAATCGGCAATTGTTCTCGATTAGATGCACCTTCTCGAAGCTTCATGCTGACGCCAACACACAAGTTATTATAAATATGATAATTTGATGCTCCATCGTCGAGGAAGGATACTTTGAAGGCTGTCCGTGTGAGTGCAAAAGGCACCAGTAACTGTCCCTTCCCCAGGCGTTGAATGGTCCATAATCCGAAGTTTCGCGGCATGTGTCATGAACTTTATTGTATTCTATAACATGTCCTCCCCAGGTGCCGTCATTGATGCAGATTCCTGCCCTGGGCACAAAGGCAATCTATCCACCAAAAATTGAGCAGTTACACCATACCTTTAGCCTTGCCTCTCTTGACCTATGCTATGATGACCTCAACTCCCTTTTCTCGGAAAGCCTGAAGGTCCTTTTGCGAGGCTTTGCTGTCGGTGACCATCTTGTGCACGGCCTCTATGGGAGCAATGGGAGCTAAGGCGACCTTGCCAATCTTGTTATGGGCCCCCAGGAGAATTACCTCCTCTGCGGCCTTTATCATCGCCTTTTTAACTGGCACCTCAAAGGGATTGGGGTTTGTCAGACCTTCTTCTGCCGTCACACCTCCGGCAGCCAAAAATAGCTTGTCCACATGAATATTTTTCAAGAACTCCTCAGCCTGATAGCCTACCAGACAATTGGTCACCTCCCTGATGATTCCCCCTGTCAGGATGGTCAGGATCTGGCGGCAGTTGGCCAGCTCCAGGGCGACGTTCACCGCATTGGTTATCACGGTCAGGTCTCGCTTTGTCTTGATGTTTTTGGCCAGCTGGGCGACGGTGGTTCCTGCATCCAAGATGATCGCCTCTCCATCTTCGATGAGCTCAGAGGCTTTTTCCCCGATTCTCTGTTTTTCCTCTCGATACTTATCCTCTCGAGTGACGAAGGGAAGGTCAATTCCATAAAAGTCCTCAAGCACGGCCCCTCCATGGGTCCTCTTTATCAGTCCCTCTTCCTCCAGCTTCTGCAGGTCACGCCTGATGGTGTTCTGGGATACACCCAAAAGCTTGCTCAAATAGGAGACCCGCACAACTCCATTTTGCTTGACCTGCCTGAGGATGCTCTGATGTCTTTCCACCTCTAACATAACTTATTTCCCCTCAAATATAAAAACAAAAAAATCACAAAAACACAAGTTTTCTTCAAGATATATCCTGGACTACCCTCCGCTCGCTGCCTCACTTTACCAGAAGATTGGCTATCTGAAACTTTCCTATTTTATCAATTTGTCGGCCAGAAAGATCACAAATTTTAAGAAGCCGGACTTCCTTTACCTTAGGAGGGGCTTCATCCCCAACATTATAAACTCGACACCTTATCTTGCCTTGCTGACTCTGGATAGAGCTCATTATTAAGTTGTGGGAAAGTAATCTAAAAAACGATTTTTCTCTACTTAAGATTCCTTTGTGGCCGTCTTCCAAATATGCGAGCAGAGGAAACGAAAGATCTTGAGCAACATTTACTACATTAGCTTTCTTCCAATCATTTTGATGAGGATAAAGGGAATAAGAAATAGTATGAGAGCCGTAAAGCTTTAAATCGTACTGTGTTCGTTTTAGCCATACCAGATGCTGTCTATTAGAAAACTTACTGCCGCCCCAGGCAATCACGTTAGCAATCACCCCATCTCTTACCCAGTGTTTTGGCGTTCCTTTATTTATGTAAGTTAATCCGTATTTATCAGTAGAAATGTCCAACCAGTTTATGGCAAATAAAGGCCTTTCCTCTTTGCCTTTCTCTACTCCAAAAGGAATATCGTATGATATCTTGCCCCCCTGAGTAGGCCAATAAATGTTTAACTTACTCTCGTCAATCCAAAAGATTCCGACCTCGCTTCCCTTAAAGCTAAGATCTATGTCAACATCAATAATGGGTAAGTCATTATATAACATAATTCTCTTCTTATACCTTATATCTTCTAAGGATCCTTCTATCACTATTAATTTTCCTACCCTTCCCTGCTCTATCCTTGTAATTTTCCCCCTATTCCTCGTGCTTACATCTTTATCCTTTATCCACCCTCTTATCTCTCCCCCTAAATACCTCTTTGTATCCAGAAGCTCCTGACCGCTACCCTTCTCTATCATACTTTCGAATAAACCATCTTCCCTTATCCTTACTTTGTAATATTGATTTTCAAACTCAAGGTCTTCCAAACATTCTTTCTTCGTATCTACGAGACCTTGATTTTCTTCTTTCCTTAACCTGTACACCTTATAACCAAAGGAGGGCAAGGTATCAACGAAATTAATTTCGCCCCCTATCCTCTGCGTCGGAAGCTCTTTGTCCTCATCATTTACTATCCTAACATTATCCTCTGTTTTTATCCTAACTATACCCTTCCTTTCCTTAGGTAGGGTATTAAAGACTACTAAGACCTTCCCTCCTTCTTTTCCTGTATATATTTTCTTAGCTATTTTACTTTCTGCCTCCTCTATTATTTCTTCCGAGACCCTCACCGCTTCACTGAGCCACCTTAGGGCTTTTTTCTTTAGATCGGTAACCTCTATCCAATAGACATCGTGGTGTTGAGAAGTAAGGATATTCTTCCAAATTTTATCAATTTTTTCTTGCGCTTCTATTCTTTCCCCTACCAAATGAGCCATAGCTACCATTGCTTCTGCCTGGACCGCTTTGATCTCTGCCTCCTTATTCTTTCTACAGAGGACCTCTGCCCACATCCCTTCTATATAAGACCAGTAAGCATAAAGTTTTGCTCGAGAGGTGGGAGGATGTTTTTCAAGTTGCTCTTTTAAAGCCTCATCCACTAAATAAAAACCCCCTCTTTTCCTTTTCTCTCGATACCAGCTCTCGCTTACCTCCTGTAAATCCGGAAAATCGATACATAGAATAGGGCTGTGGAAAAGATCTCTTTGTTCATCTTCCTCTACATGAGCAGAAGACGACTTTAAATATAGGGGAATACTATTTTTATCCAGGCCTTGCCAATAGGTAAATTCCTCCCCCTGGACAAAGGACTGAAAATGAGAATTACCAATTATCTCAGGAAAGGAAGGACCATCTATAAACCTCAAAGACCAATAAAAGGCCGGCACTACAGCAAATCTGTAACCAAAGGCATTTAAGATTTGAGGTAGCTGTGCATGCAGGCCAGTCTCCTGACGAGCATAGCTGGTGATTTTAAAGTTAAAAAGCCTCTTAAAAACCTCCAAGCCATATTCAAATTGTCTGATGTTAGATTCAGGTCCAAATACATGTAAATGTGGCTGAGAATAAGTCCCTCCTATAAAAGCTATCCTTCCTTTTCTTGCCCATCTTTTCATCTCTTCGATGACCTCGGGAAAATCTCTGGCCATATCTTCCATCTCTACTCCGGAGAACTGGTAATTTATCTTTAGATCAGGAAACTTCTCCAAGGACTCCAGATTTCTCTTAACTCTTTTTGTATATTCCTTAGCATCAGGAGCACCCCAGGGAGGAATTCTCTCTCCCACCGTTGGCTTTCCTCTATCTCTATCAATAAGTAAATACATAGGATGTTGACATAAAACATTTTTCCATTCTACGAAGTTTTTCATTCCTCCACTCCCTGTGTGAATGTCATATTTATTGCTCCTTTGGCACCTCAAAGGGATTGGGGTTTGTCAGAGTCCTTCTGCCGTCACACCTTCAGCAGCTAAAAATAGCTTGTCCATGTGCTTATGAAACCTTTTAATCTCCCTTTGATTACCTGCTATTTCCTAATAAAAATTTAGCTGCAAATTCTAAAGGATCTTTGCTATCTTTTATCCATTTTAGCAAACGCAAACGCCCTTCCTCTGCTATCTTTTTATACTCCGGCTGGTTTATAAGATTGTTCATTTCGTATGGATCATTAACAAGGTCATAGAGTTCATCATAATCAGACGGATTGAAAATGTATTTGTACCTATCCCAGCGAACCATCCTCTGACTGTA
>QMPZ01000159.1 GCA_003648815.1 Candidatus Aerophobota bacterium
GCCGCCCTCTCGTAGTATATACTACACCACTCAGCCTGCTTGTCAAATCAACCCGGCTTGATGAAGAGTAAAGAGTGAAGAGTAAAGGGTGAAGAGTAAAGGGTGAAGGGGAAGGGGGAAGTGAAAAACCATTTCCTTAATAAAAAGGGGAGCGGAGCTTAGGGGGTCATACTTCCCCCAAAGAGCCTCCCTGACAGCGATGTCCAGGCCCATTTATACTGTGTGTGGAGACCTTGACAGTTAAATAACACATATTTATAATAAGCTTCAACGTTGAAGGAGAATTTTCTCAAATGGAGAACATGAAGAAGAAAAAATTAGAGAGGTTAAGAGAACTCAGAGGAAATAGAAATTTCTTAAAGCGTTATCTATCCCTTTTTCTTTAATATTGCAAGGGAGCTTATGAGAATATCAGGGGCAAGGCATTCATCCTCCCGTGGGCAACGTCCACCCTCAAGGCTCTGGTCCGCAGGCTCTTCTGGACAAGGATGGGATAAGGTCTCTTATGTCAACGGGAAATTGGCGGTATATTTGACCACCAACCTTCATCAATGAAATTAGACCCTTGATAAGAAGAGCTAAAGATGAGGTCGGGAGCAGGTGAAAAAGTAAGAAAACAAATAGGCTTAGGGAAAGCAGGAAACTTCAAGGAGAAGATAATTTATATGAAAGGAGTCTTTGATGAGTAAGACAAGGGTTTCTCTGGTCTTCACACACAGGCCAGCCGAAGAAAAAGCTTGCGTATGGCCTTACGAGGGTTATGACTATGATAAGAGAAAAAATCAGATTATCCGGAATCTAAGGACGAATTGTCCTGATATTGAGTTTATGCCGGTGACCTTATGTAAGGCAGAGCAAGCAGAGGCTCTGGTAAAGGAGTCAAAAAATATTGACGGATATGTAGTGTATATGCTGGGCATTTGGACAGGGGCAGGCAATGTAATTGCCCGTAGTGGATACCCAACAATATTTGTAGATGATCTTTATGGAGGTTCGGGAGAACTTTTAACTTCATTATCCAATGCAAAAAAGGAGAAATTACCCGTAATTGGAATCGCCTCCTCTAATTTTCAGGACGTGGCTAATGCGATAAAGCTATTCAAGGTCATAAGGTCAATGAAAGAAGCTAAAATACTTGATGTCGTCGACGCTGAACAAAGGGGAGGAATAACACCATTATCCTCTTACGCAAACTCCATAAAAGAGCTCTTTGGCACTCAAGTTATAAAGATGAACTCCGATGAGTTAATCTCTTATTACAATGCTGTCAATGAAAGTGAGGCAGATAAATGGGCAGATAAATGGATAAATGAGGCATTAAAAGTAGTAGAACCTTCAAGAGACAACATAGTGAAATCAGCCAAGATGTATCTTGCGCTTAAAAGAGCGATGGAAGATAGAGGTGCAAATGCGGTAACTGTAGATTGTCTGGGATTGCTATATAAGAATAAGCTGCCTGCATATCCCTGTCTCGCCTTTTTCCAAATGAATAACGAAGGTCTGACCGGAGTATGTGAGGCAGATTTAGACTCTACCGTAACTCAACTTTTGATGAGATACTTAACAGGTAGGCCGGGCTACGTATCAGATCCGGTGATTGATACAGCCACCAATCAGATAATTTACGCTCATTGTGTTGCATCCAACAAGGTTTTTGGTCCTGCAGGGCCGAGCAATCCCTATCTCATACGTTCTCACTGTTCAGACCGCAAATATCGCTCAGAGGCATCGGTTCAGTCCCTTATGCCTTTGGGAGAAGTAGTGACAACTTTGAAGATCAACGTCCTGGAAAAGGCAATGTCCATACATCAAGGGAGAACTGTGGCTAATGTAGAAGAGGATAGGGGCTGCCGCACGAAATTAGCTGCACAAGTGGATGCAGAGAAAATACTTGATAATTGGAATAAAAAGGCTAACTGGGGTTGGCATAGGGTAACATTTTATGGAGATTGGAAAAGACAAATAATGAAGTTAGCAACTCTTTTAGGAATTAGGATGTTTGAGGAAGATAAGTAGCGGTGGGTAGGATTGGGCGGACCTCCATTAGTCGGACAGCATTTTGTCATGTTTAAGATTCCATTTGCTACCTTGCCTTTGATCCCTCACGGATTAATCTCAGAGTCAAACCCTGAGCACCACGCCATATCACCACTGATGATTGGGCAATGGTACACGCCGCCCGCCTTCGTGGCCATGGCTCCTGCAACCCAAACTTGAGACTTAAACATACAGACAAATCTTAAAAATGGAGGAAAAAATGCGATATAGAAAGCTTGGCAATACAGGCTATGAGGTTTCCGAAGTGGGAATGGGAACATGGGCTATCGGTGGAGTGAGCTGGAGAGGAAAAAGACCTTCCGGTTGGGAGGGTGCCGACGATGAGGAGTCCTTAAAAGCTCTAAGAAAAGCTCGAGAGTTGGGGGTGAACTTCTTTGACACGGCTGATGCCTACGGAAGGGGGAAAAGTGAGGTTTTGATATCCCTCGCCCTGGGAAAACACCGTGATCAGTGTATCATTGCTACCAAGGTGGGGAATAATCTCATCGATACACGAGGCCAAGATTTTTCAAGAGAATACATCATAGGAGCACTGAATGCCAGCCTTGTTCGTCTGGGAAGTGAATATGTAGATGTTTATCAGTTGCATAATCCCCCTCTGGAGATAATAAAAAAGGGAGAGGTATTTGATGTCCTCAGAGAGCTTAAGGAATCCGGCAAGATAAAGGCCTTTGGGATATCCATAGGCAAGCCGGAGGAGGGAATTGAGGCTATCAAGCACGGGGTTGAAACTATCCAGGTTGTCTACAATCTCCTTTATCAGGAACCAGCAAAAGAGCTTTTTCCTTTAGCTATGGAAAAAAAGGTAGGGATTATTGCCAGAGTCCCCCTTGCATCGGGTCTTCTCACCGGCAAATATAATGAGAACACCGTGTTTCCAAAATCTGATCATCGCAGCGTTTCCTATCCTCCGGAGAGACTAAAAAAAGAGATAAAAAAGGTGAGAAAACTTGAATTTCTCCTGGAGGAAGAAGGAGTTGAAAGTATGGCTCAGGCTGCCCTGAAGTTCGTCCTCTCTCATAAAGCGGTCTCAACTGTCATTCCCGGGGCAAAGAATGAAAGACAAGTTATGGAAAACGTAAAGGCATCTGATGGAAAACCGCTTTCACCTCAAGCGCTACAAAAAATTCAAGACCTCTATCAGAATAATTTCTATCTTGACTGATTCATACCGCTTAACTATAAAGGGGAAAAGCATGAACTCGAGACAGAAAGTATTGAAGACTTTGGAGCACAAGGAGCCCGATGAGATTCTTATCCTGGAGAGTTTTGGTGCAGGCATATTTGAGATGAGCTGCCGTATTAGAGGATATGAGGATTTTTAAGGTAAATGCCTAAACCTTTCATGAAAAACCGCAACAGGAGGTGATAATTATGGCATTTAAAGCACTTTTCCTCGCCCACGCTCCCGATGGAGAGGCAGAGAAATATAGATGTGTCATCGCGACGCCCAGGTACTACAAGCTATTCGTAATAGTGGTCAGGGATCAGGAAGAAGCAATTCAAGTATGCAAGAAAGCTGTCAAAGAGGAGGGCATTCAGTCAATCCTTCTTTGTCCAGGATTTACGCATAGAGATGTTGCAGAGATATCGGAAGCGGTTGGTGAGAATGTCGGAGTTTTCGTAGCCAGAGGAGATGGTCCAAGCAACAAGATTTCAAGGGAGGTGATGACAGGAGAAGGCTGGTTTTTAGAAAAAAAGAAAGGATAAATCCTTGATTGTACACTTTCAAGATCAAATCTTGGGTCCATCAATAATAAGGAAAGGATAATGAGTAAAAGAAAAATATTAGTTAAAGAAGTGATGAAGCGAGAGGTAGTTACGGTTAGAGAAGCCACCACCCTGAAGGAGTTAATGGGGATATTCCAAAAATATACTTTTCATACTCTACCGGTAGTAAAAGAAGATAATAGAATTGTTGGAGTTGTTGCCTTGGAAGATATCCTGAAA
>QMPZ01000160.1 GCA_003648815.1 Candidatus Aerophobota bacterium
ACTAGATATTGCTTTTTATTATTTTTTTCTTTAGGGACATCTTGAACCAGACTTTCTACGATATCAAATGGTCTTTTTCCTTTAACCTTTTTAATTTCTTTCCCTATTTGCCATATTTCTTCAATCATTTACTTCACCCTTCTTGCCTCTACCGAACCTATCCTTTTCTTATCTCGCTAATTATATCCTGTTATACAGATTGGGGTATAATTTGATCCTTGAGAGGATGCTCTGCAATATAAATACTTCATAGACTTCTCTTTGTCAGTTTCTTCTGACAAAACATGGCTGTAAGACGCTTTGCCACTCTCTCTTAAGGGTAAACACAATAACAAAAACAAAAAGATATCGTCCAGTCTGGTCTGGGTCTTGCACAAGAGTAGAAAGAATATCATGGGATGTGTCTCTACCCTCTCTTTTTAATTTATATTCCCCCAGCTCTTTTATTGCCTGAATCATCTTTATCAACCTTTTTATCTTGCCCTTTTTATCTTACCAAAAAATTTTATGAAAAACAAATTTCTAAAGTGATAAATTTGCGACTAATAATTATTGGTAACAACTCTACCTATCCCTCATAAATAACTCCCTTTCCAATGATCTCCTCTTTAAAAAATCTTCTTTCACTCAACTGCCTGAATTCCTCTGGAGTATAAACAAAAATATCCATGCCAACCTTGGGCTTAAGAAGTAGAAGCACTTCCTTACTTCTATCCAAAAATGGTTTCTTTGTATCCTTTACGATAATAAGATCAATATCAGACCATCTGCTTACTCTACCACTGGCAAGTGAACCAAATAATAGTATTTTTTCTGGATGATATTCTTCTTTTAAAAGGCTAATGCATCTTTCAAGTTCCTTTTGTAAAATCCTCTTTCTTTCTCTTACATCTATCTCTTCCACACAGGGCTTTATTGTTTCGCTCATCAACCACCCTCCAAATAGTCTATCCACATCCTTCCTTTACTTAAAACCTATCCTCAACAAATTGAGCCAGAAAAGGAGCTATAGCTGCTTCTGTTTTTCCCGAACCTGTTGGAGCTTTTAAAAGAAGAAGATGTCTTCCTTTTTCAATAATTTCCCATGTTTTTACCTGATGCACATAAGGGGTAGGAATATCTAAGTAATTCCGATAAAATTCATTAACATTCATTTCTCTTTAAAATCTGCTATTTTAACTATTTCAAACATGCCAAAACCCTGGGGATTTTTGGCTCCAAGGCCTGCGTCGTAGGCAAGATGAATAAGCTCGGGGCTTCCTTTCAGTTTATATATACCCATCCATCCTTTTATCACAGTGGGAGAGTTTTCCTTTGGAGTATATTTTACTATCTTTTCTGATTTTTTGTCAACCTTGAAAGGTAAGATATCAAAATCTTCCGAGGAGGGTTTTTTCTGATGAAAAGCCACATATTTTTTAACAATATTTTCTTTAACAATCCTGGAAAATTCTTTCTCAAAAGGAGAAAAAAAGTAGGTTTTCTTCTTACCCTCGCCTGTTAAGAAGGTGGAATAGCAGGTAAGAGGGGAAAGCATCTTTATAATTACAGGAGACCTTATATGAGGTGAAAAATGAACCTCAATAGAACTTACAACAAGAGAATTTCCCTCCAAGGAAACATCAGGAGATCTTGCAAGAGTTTCAGCAAACTCCTGAATAAAGTCATCCAGAGGAGAGCTCAGTTGAAATTTCACAGGAGAACTAAATGAAATTAACCTCTTTTCTTTATCTAATCTATATCTTCCAAAAATGCGGGAAAAGGTGAAAAGCTTGAAGACTCTCCTCTCAAAACTGTAACCCCTGTTATGAAGAAACTCTGCAAGATGGGAGGAGATATGATTGTAAATAAAGCCCTGTAGCGCATAGTTATAATGAAGAGGAAGCTTTATGCAAGATGATAAATCCGGGCTTTGAAAGGTAATTGTAAGCCTCATTAATTTAACCTTAATACCATCGATATCTTCCTTTAAACCTTATTCCCGAGGCTTCGTATCCTTCATAACGAAAAATCTATCCCGAGCCACCACAAACCGGTTAACCGGCAAACCGCCAGGCCGGTTGAGCGGAAACTTATTAACACGCATTCACACACCTACGCTTCCACGCATTCACACACCAAATAAACCAGATGAACCAAATGAACTGAATTTACGTTCTTTCAAGCATCCATAGCCAAGCCGGCTTGTATAAGAGTTCTTTGCCTTTAACTTTTTTTCTTTCGCTATAATCTTTGGTCAGTATCAGCCCCCTGTCAAGATTAAACTCCTCCATAGCCTTAAGTAAAGCTCTTTCTTCGCGTTCTAAAGTTTTTTCACCAGAGATACTCCACACCACCTGTATAAGTTCTCTTACCTTCAAATTTTCCATTATAACAAAATCCACCTCATAATTACCTCTTGCTTTCCAATAGTAGATTTCTTTTCCCCTTCTGAGTAGTTCAAGAAATATTGCGTTTTCAAGCATTCTTCCGTAGTTATGGGAATACCTGAAAGTTATTGAATTTACAAGCCCGGTATCTATGGCGTAGATCTTTCTCGGGTACTGGAGTCTATCTTTTGCACTGTAGGAGAATAAAGAAACTTCAAAGAGAAGAAAGGCTGACTTTGCGTAAAATAGATATTCAGCGAGGGTTGACTTTGCAAGTCTGAACCCCAGTGTTTTAAGAAAACGTTCTGCCTTACCCAGACTAAAAAGGGAAGTATTTTGCTGGATAATAAGTTTAAGAAAATTCTCATAAAGAGAAAGATTTCTTATCTTAAATCTTTCCACAATATCCCGGTAGAATATTGCACGATAATACTCTCGAAGAATTTCTTCTTTTTCTTTCGATAATACAACCTGTGGGAATCCACCATACTCCAGAAATTCATTAAAAAAATTTAAGATTTTGGGCTTTTGTGGACTATAGGAGAGAGGTTCCGGGCTTTTCACTTCAAATCCCTTGAATCTCAAAAATTCCCCAAATCCAAGAGGGTAAAGTGTTCTGGTAAGTGTTCGACCTCGAAGAGAAGTTGCTATCTCCCCCGGTAGAAGTTTCGAGCTTGAGCCTGTTACTATAACTCTCGCGATCCTTCGATCAAGGAATGTCCTTATGCTCCTTTCCCAATTTGATATATTCTGAATTTCATCCAGAAGAAACCATACAGGGTAATTCTTATCAGGAGAAAAATACTCAAAATAGACATCAGGAAGTTTCCTTAATTCATCACCTTTCAAGGGATAGAGTCTGTCATCCTCAAAATTTATATAAATTATATTCTGATGGGGAATGTTTTTTCTCAGTTTTCGAGCTATCTCATAAAGTAGATAAGTTTTTCCCGATCTCCTTGCGCCAGTTATAACAAATGCAACATTATGTGGAAATCTTTCTATTTCCACTCCACGTTCCACAAGAAAAGGTAAATCACTTTCCAGCCATTCACTTATTAAATATCTCAATTTTTCCATATCGTTTCCCGTGAAAGACAATTATACTAAAAAATCGTATTCTGTCAAATACAAATGGGGGTCAAGTCTTGAAATCAAGCATTAAGATATTTCAGTGAAGGAAAAGAAATTATCCTTTAAGCATTGTTTTCGAAGCTATATGTAAGCTATAACAGTTATAGCAGTGAAGAAACAGTTATAACAGTAAAAGAATTGCTGGAAATCAATTTTCATCCAGTAATTTTCGTCCAATTTCTGGTAATCTAAAAGTTTTACTGTAACAAAAATATGTCTCAGTTGCCAGGCTGGCTAACCGGCAAACTAATTAACCGAATAAACCAAAAAAACTGGTCAACTCCCCAACGGATTAATCCACAAACACCAGGCCGGCTAAGCGGAAACTTACTAACATGCATTCACGCACCAAATAAACCAAACAAACCAAACCAACCAAACAAACCAAATCAACCAAATGAACCAAACAAACCAAATCAACCAAATAAACCAAACAAACCAAACAAACCAAATAAACCAAAAACGCTTGGACCTGACCCCACCTGACTATGCT
>QMPZ01000161.1 GCA_003648815.1 Candidatus Aerophobota bacterium
ATCAAAGAATCGATGACATTAACTGCATGCCGCAAATCTACAATTTTTGCTGCCAAACTACAGTAAAATTAACAAATTCTTTCTAACCACTCTACCTCATCAAAATCCCTATCTAAACTAACAATCTTATCTATCCCTTCCCGCCTACAACATAAAGCTATAAGAGCATCCTGATAATTAAGTCTTCCCTCAGTTCGTTTCATAAGATCTACTACCTTAGAGTGAAGTTTAGGAAGATATTGATAAGCCCTCACCACATCTATATTCTTTAAGAAACCACCAATCAAATCAGCTACCTTAGAAAACTCACCAGACATACCTCTCTCAATTAATTTCCTCGCCATAACAGAATAAACCTCATTAACAACACAATCCATGCAAATAATTTCCACAGCTACCTTTCTCACTCTGTTATTATATATCTTCAAAGCTCTTTTATGATGTTGATCCTTCTTATCCATAAAAGCAATGATAAAACTCGTATCTACCAAAATTCTACTCATAATACTTCTCCGAATCAACCACTGCGTTACCCCCCACTGCAATCACTCCCTTCAACTCCTCAAGAGCAAGAAGACCCCTCTTCTTTTTATCCAACTCTTCTAATCTCCCAGAGGGAAATCCCAAACGAGTAAAAAGGTAATAAGCATCCTTAGTCGTAAAAAGCAACCGATCCATCTTAACTCCCTTCATTTTTAAAATACCCTCCAAAAGCTGTTTTGGAGGGAACCTACGCCCATTCACGACTATATAGTGCTTTCGTATCCCCTCTGGTGACAAACCTTCAGCAACCTTTTCAACATCCTCAGAAGAAACTGCCAACTTTTTTCCTCGAATTTTAACCTTTACCTCCATAATGCTCACCTCCTTTCCTCTATTATCAGGAAATATAAATAGTAATAAAAAAAGTCAACCCTTAACAATCGCAAAGATTCAGAGTCCAAATTAACCAACAAAAAACTCTACAACTTTTTATCGCTCTCTCCCCTCAAAACGTCTTCATAAATGCTCCTATTTTGAGAGTTTAAGGGCTAAGGCAATGTTTTCCTCGCCATTTTGTCAATTCAATTTGCCTCCCTTGAAGGGAACGGTCTTTAGCCTACACAATGTTAATTAAAAAACCTGCTTCAGGACCTAAAACTCTTAACAGGTATCTTAAAAATAACTAAAAATTATATAAAGTAGCTACTTGGGAGGTCTCAATTATGGGCGTTGTCACTGCAAAGGAGTTAAAAAACAGAAATTGGGAAGAGACAATGAGATGGGTCCGCGGTCGGGTCTTCATTTACTCTAACCCCTCATATCCCTTTAGATAATCATCGTAGTCTATAGGAGCTTCAACTCCAAAGTCCGCTAACATATCTATCGTTTCACTTATTGACAGATTCAACTGCTTAGATATTCTTTCCAGAGATAGTTTTCCCTCCTTATAATGCTTTATCGCACGATAAAGCAGTCCATAGCCTATCAACTCCCTAACTACACTGGATTTGTCTTTTTTCTCTCTTTTTGCTATTTCCTCAATTTCTCTTATCCCCTTTTTATCTAACCTTAAACTTATGACCTTCATTCGCCTTACCTCCCTTCTATCCTTTTGTAAACATCCTCAATTATTCGCAGGTTGTACCTGCCGTATTTTTTAAGTTTCTCAAGCTTAATGAGAGCTGTATCCATACTCAATGATTTACTTTCGCACTCTTTTATCAAGAAATGTATCGCCGTAACGAACTTGATATTCATAATCTTGCATGCCCTTATTGTAGGACCATCATCAGTAGCCAAAGGGCAATTCTTTATCTTCGCCAGCAGTAAGGCAGATGCCTCTCCCATCTCTATATTAAAATCTTTTCTGAGCTTTTCCTTACTCTTTTTGGAGGTTACCTCTTCTACTGCAATATTTTTTTCTTTGATTAGCCTTGCTATTAGTTTTGCATCAAAACACTCTTTTCTTGTACTCTCTTTTTCCACTTCCTTAGTGATTATTACCGTAAAACGACTTACTATTTGTCTCAAGAGCTCAATTTTCGCCAGCAATATAAGGGTAGAGGAATCAAATACATTGTTTCGTTAGGCCTTGTTGACAATAAATTACAAATGTATTATACGAATTTTACTTTCTAAGTCAAGCTTTTTGGGATGTATGATAATATGTGCAGTAGCGGGCGATTAAAATGACTTCAGCCACCGCTTTTCTAATACCACCGCATTCCGAAGGAATGGCGCCCTTCGCCGTAATACCACGCCTTAAAATGCGTGGTATGCAAGAAGATAAAACTTTCTTCCTTTAAAGTTTTCCCTATCCTTTGCCGATAATTATCTTAGGTAAGGAAAGGGGGAAATGAAGGAAGTGCAATATTTTATTAAGATAGGAGGGGTAAAATGGGGAATGCGAAGTTAAGTGAGAAAGTACCAAAAAGGCTTGCTCCTTTACCTGAGGAGCAGGGAAAATCCGAGGATAAGGGAAAGACAGGCAAGGCTGCGGTCAAAAAGCCGGAGGTTAAAAAAGAGGTAAGGCCTCAAACTCAGATCTTTCAGCGAGAGGCGGCAAAGAAAGCTGCCGAGGAAAGGCTGGCCAAGCGAACGGCAGCGAAAAAACAACAGTTCATTGAAAGATTGGCTGCTGCTGCAAATCAGCTGGCAACAGGTGTTCAGGAAGCCTCTTCAGCTGCTCAGGAGCTGATGAGCGCAATGGAAGAAATCTCCTCCGGTGCTCAACAGGCTTCGGCTAACACTCAACAGAGCCAGGCAGCTATCGCTCAAATTGACAAAGGAATACAGGTCGCATCTCAAAATGCTCAGGCTTCGCTGGATGCGGTGAATAAACTCCAGGCCATGATAAGGAAAATGTCTCAGGGTATCGAGGCTTTAATTGAAGGAGTGAATAAAGCTGCTGAGGTAAGTGTGCAGTCCGCAGAGATGGTCTCAGAGCTTGAAAAGCAGGCAACTGAAGTGGGAGAGGTTGTTCAGACGGTAGTTGGTATCGCTGACCAGACCAACCTTTTAGCCTTAAATGCGGCAATTGAGGCAGCAAGAGCTGGGGAGCATGGACGGGGTTTTGCCGTGGTAGCCGATGAGGTCAGGAATCTGGCAGAAACCTCTGAGGCTTCAGCCAGAAACATAAGGGAGCTGGTAGGGCGCATTCAAGAAGGTGTTAAGAGGGTAGCTGACGACACCAAGAAGACAGGAGAAGATGCCCGCACCCAGGTAGAAAGAGGGAGAAAAATCATTGAGAATCTGGGAGTCATAGAAAAGGATATGGCGGAAGTTCAACGGGGAAGCAGCGAGATAAATGAGCTTTCCTCCAGACAAGCTGCTGCAGTGGAGCAATTCTCCAAAGGTGCCGAACAGATTGCCTCAACTGCCGAAGAGGCCTCCTCAGCCGCTGAGGAGGCAAGCAAATCGACTCAAGAACAGGCAAAAGCTTTAGAGGAGATAAGGAAGACCACTGAGGATCTGGCTCAAATGGCTGATGATCTTAGAACCTCCACTGTCACTGACAAAGCAGCTGAAGAGCTCGCCGCTGCTGCAGAACAGCTTTCCGCCACTATCCAGGAGGCTAACAGCTCATCCCAGCAAATAATGTCCGCTATTGAACAGATAGCCTCTGGTGCCGAAGAACAGGGAGCAGCCACTGAAGAGTCAGCTTCCAGTGCCGAGGAAATACAGAAAACAGCTGAGGAAATTAATCAAAGGGCAGGGGTATCTTTGGAGAAAGTGGGTGTCTTGCAAAAACTTCTCGAGGAAAACAGAAAAGCTGTAGAGGAGCTTATTCAGGGAATCTCCAATGCAGCTGAAGCCAACTTGACGGCGGCAAAGAATGTTCGTAATTTAGAACTAAGAGCCAGGGAAATCGACAAGATCGTCGATGCCATCGCCAACGTAACCATTCAGACCAATATGCTGGCGGTAAAT
>QMPZ01000162.1 GCA_003648815.1 Candidatus Aerophobota bacterium
AGGGGAAAGTAGCTACAGCATCCATGCGCAACCTGAAGGTTGCGGCTACCATAATCTTACGGTGATTAAAATATCTTCAACCATTCCTTTAGGATACTTGAGGGAGGAAATCTTTCCCCCTCAACGCTTCGCTGCTTTCCCTTATAAAACAGGTGGCATTTCACCCTTTACTCTTCACCCTTTACTCTTTACTCTTCACCCCTCACCCCTCACTCTTTACTCTTCACTCTTTACTCTTCACTCATCCTCCTCAATGAATTGCTTATCCTGACAAATTCCTCCACGCTCAAGTCCTCCGCCCTTCTCCTCCAGTCAACTCCCGCCTTACTTAATTTTTCCTTGATAAGTTCTCTGTTTATGCCCAATCCAGCGCTCAGGGAGTTCACCAGCATCTTTCTCTTAAGGGAAAAGGCCGCCCTGACCACTAAGGAAAAGCCATTTTCAGCCTTTATCCTATAGCTTTCTCTTTTTTTCATCTTGATCACAGAAGAACCGACCCTTGGAGGAGGAACGAAGGCCTGAGGAGGAACATCGGTTATCCTGCTGATGGTCGAATAATAGTTAAGCAAGACGCTCAGCACCCCTCTTCTTTTATCCCCGGGCTTTGCCATAATCCTTTGGGCTACCTCTCTTTGCACCATCACCACCAAAAACTTAATCCAGTCCTGAGGCACCAGACTCAACAGCAAAGAGGAGGCTATCTGATAGGGAAGATTGCCCACCACCTTAACCAAGTCGCTTTTAAAAAACTTTTCCTTAAGGGAGATGCGGGTAATATCGGCGCAAATTACCTCAAGGTTATCATATCCTTTAAGTTCCTTCCTTAAAAGGGTGCAGAGCCTCTCATTTATCTCTACGGCAATCACCCTGCCTCCCTTCCGGACCAGCTGCTCTGTCAAGGCTCCTGTCCCCGCCCCTATTTCCAGAACCGTATCTTTCTCGCTCAACTCCAGAGCCTTTATTATCCTCTCCACGATATGGGGATCGATTAAAAAGTTTTGGCCCAGATGCCTCTTAGGGACAAAGTCATATTTATACCAGAGATATTCCGTCTTCTCCTTTAACTTGACCAACTTTGCCAGCTTTCTTTGAATATCTACTCTTTAATGCGGGGAAAAAGAGGAGCTTTCCTTCTTACCCTGATTCCGGAAGGCAAAATCCCCCACCTCTCAACCTCATCCCACCTCTTTTCGCTCAGCTTATCTTCCAGTCCCAACTGAGCCCAGATTCTTTCCGCTGAGCGTGGTATGAAAGGAAAGACTAAAAGCGAGACCACCCGCAGGGTCTCCAAAAGATAGTAAAGAACTGTGGATAGTCTCTCTTTCTTCCCTTCCTTAGCCAGCCTCCAGGGAGCAGATCTATCTATGTAAAGATTGGCAAATCTTATTATCTCCCAGATCAATGATAGGGCCTCTGAGAAGGCAAGCCCATTCATCAGCTCGTCCAATCGCAGGACGACCTGCCTCACCTTTTCCCTTAGCTCAGCATCCTCTGCTCTTTCCTCTGCCGGGCAAGGAACCTTTCCTTCGCAATACCTTTCCACTAAGGGAAGCGTCCTGTTAAGAAGGTTTCCCAGGTCATTGGCCAGGTCGCTATTCACTCGTTTGATGAACAAAGAAGGAGAAAAGTTTCCGTCCTCCCCAAAGGGAACCTCCCTCAGGAGAAAGTAACGCAGAGGATCAGCCCCATATCTTTCCACCAGCTCCTCAGGACTTATCACGTTTCCCCGGGATTTGGACATCTTCTCTCCCTTAACCATCCACCAGCCGTGGGCAAAGACCTTACGAGGAGGTTTTATTCCCAGGGCCATCAGGAGAGCAGGCCAGATTATGGCGTGAAACTTTAAGATATCCTTTCCCACCAGTTGAACATCAGCCGGCCAGAATAAGGAAAACTTTTCCCCATCAAGGGAATATCCCAAAGCGGAGATATAGTTGAGCAAAGCATCGATCCACACATAGATGGTGTGTTTTTTCTCCACAGGGCAGGGTATACCCCATTCCAACCTCAGCCTGGTGACGCTGATATCTCTCAGACCCCTTTTGATGAACTCCACTACCTCATTTCTTCGGGTAGGGGGAAGGACAAAGTCAGGATTTTTCTCGATGTAGTTGAGGAGTTGATCCTGGTATTTGGAGAGCCTGAAAAAGTAGCTTTCCTCCTTTACCCTCTCCACCGGTCTTTTACACTCCGGACAGAGAGAGCCTTCTGCCAACTGAGATTCCAACCAGAAACTCTCACAGGGAACACAGTACCAACCTTCATAGAACCCCTTGTAGATGTCCTTCTGCTCATAAAGCCTCAAGAAAACCTTCTCCACCACCTTCGTGTGGCGACTCTCAGTGGTGCGAATGAAATCATCATAGGAGATGTAAAGCTTTCCCCAAAGATTCTGAAAGCGCTTCACCACAGAGTCGGCAAGCTCCTCGGGACTAAGACCTCTCTCCTTCGCCGCCCGGGCAATCTTATTTCCGTGCTCATCAGTTCCGGTCAAGAAAAACACCTTATAGCCCCTCAGCCTCTTATACCTGGCCAATACATCGGCAGCGATGGTGGTATAAGCGTGTCCTATATGGGGAACGTCGTTTACGTAATAAAGAGGGGTGGTCAAGTAAAATTTATCCGTCACATTCTCCTCCTTAGCTTCTTTACCCTAAAATCTTGTGAGCCTCCTTTAGCCTTTCTATGATCTTTATCTTCTGGGGGCAGAGCTCCTCACACCGACCGCATTCGACACAGGCATCTGCCCTTCGCCTTTCATCTTTCTCATCTGAGCCAATATTCTGATACTGCCTGCGCGCATATTCCCTAAGTCCGTATACGGTGTAATAGTTCATCAAACGGAAGATCTCCGGAATGGCCACGTTGTTAGGACAGGGCATACAGTATTCACAACTGGTGCAGGGTATCTCCTGTTTTTTCTTTCTTTCCTCTATGAAGCTATCTATTGCCTGAAGTTCCTGTTCGGTTAAAGGCTTAAAAGAACTTGCCACCCTGACGTTTTCCTCAACCATATTCATATTTTCCATGCCCGAAAGGGCAACACAGACATTTTTGTTGGTGAAGACAAATCTTAAGGCAAGCTCTGGAGTACTCCTCACCCTTCCACCCAATGCCTCCTTGAGGACATCTGAGGCGGCAAGACGTCCACCCCCAACAGGACCCATAACGGCAACTCCCAATCCCTTTTGTCGCGCATAGGCCATGGCCTCCTCGTTGGTCCTGTCGAGAAGGTTATATTGACAGAGCACCGACTCAAAGATACCTACGTCGATAAGCCTCTTCATAACCTCGGGCCTGTCGTGAAAAGAGAAGGAAATATGCTTGATAAGTCCTTCTTCCTTTGCCTTTCGAGCCTCCTTTAAGAGGTCATATTTTAGCACCACGTTCTTGAACCTTTCCTCGTTCAGTCCATGGAAGTGATAAAAATCTATATATTCTACATCGAGTTTTTTGAGTTGCTCCTCGAGAAAACGGCGATAATCGCCGGTCTTTTCCACCAACCACGTGGGCATCTTGGTGGAAAGATAGACCTTGTCTCTCCATCCTTTCAAAGCCTTTCCCACCACAATCTCGCTCTGGTGATGACAATATCCGTAAGCTGTATCGATATAGTTGACCCCCTTTTCAAAGGCCCAATGAATCATCTCGATGGACTCTTCCTCCTTAACACGGTATTCTCCGTTCACCTTTTCCTCGGGCAAGCGCATAGCACCGAATCCGAGAAGGGAAACCTTCACCCCGGTATTTCCAAACTCACGATATCGCATTGCTACCTCCTTTTGAGTTCGTTTTATCCTTAAAGTATAGATAAGCTATGATTTTCCCCTTCTTTAATTTATCTTCAAAGTATTTTGCTATAAAACCTCATAATTGTCAACAAGTGAGCGAAGTGGTATCCGAGTTCAC
>QMPZ01000163.1 GCA_003648815.1 Candidatus Aerophobota bacterium
AAAATACAACAAAGGAGGTTAAAATGGGGAAAAGAGGAAAGGAGATCATCGGTCTGAAGGTAGATGAGCTTGTGGAAATGTTCAATAAAGCACTGGCAGATGAATGGCTTGCCTACTACCAGTACTGGATAGGAGCAAAGCTTCTAAGAGGACCCATGCGAGAGGAGGTGCTCGCTGAACTTGAAGAGCATGCAGCTGATGAGCTAAGACATGCAGGAATGCTTGTGGATAGGATTCTGCAGCTTAAGGGAACACCTATCCTCAAGCCAGAAGACTGGTATAAGGTGACCAACTGTGGATACAAAACTCCAGAGGACCCATCGACGGGAGCTATAGTTGAACAGAACATAAAGGGCGAGCGATGTGCTATTGACGTCTACAACAGTATGCTTGAGATTACCAAGGAAAAGGATCCGATAAGCTATACAATGGTCTTAGAGATCCTCAGGGATGAAGTGGAGCATGAGGATGATCTTGAGAGACTATTGGAAGATATTGAAGGGAGGGCATAAGATGACTGAAAAATTAGAGGTCTACAAATGTGAAATTTGTGGTAATATCGTGGAGGTTCTGCATAAAGGTGCGGGGCAGCTGGTCTGCTGTGGTGAGCCGATGAGACTTATTGAGGAAAAGACAAAGGAAGAGGGAAGGGAAAAACATCTTCCGGTGATTGAGAAAACGGATAAGGGAATTAGGGTAAAGGTGGGTTCCGTAGCTCATCCAATGCAGGAAAAACACTATATTGAGTGGGTTGAGGTTGAAAGCAATGGAAAACTGTACCGAAAGTTCTTGTCACCCGGAGATGTGCCTGAGGCAGAGTTTCCTGTAAAAGAGAAGAGGATCGGTGTTCGTGAGTATTGCAACATCCATGGTATCTGGAAAAGCTAAGCACTAAGAAGGCAAAAATCGATCAACCTTAAAGGATTTTCTTGCTGGATGAAAATACAAGTTTTTCCTGGAGATCTTTATAAGGGGACTATATATGAATCAAAAAGCTTTGTACAAGGTAAGTTATGGTATGTACATAATCAGTTCGAAAAAGAAGGACAGGGTAAATGGGCAGATTGCTAATACGCTCTTTCAGGTTGCTTCCCAACCACCTACAGTTGCCGTAAGCATAAATAAGAAAAATCTTACCCATCAGTTTATCAAGGAAAGTGGTGTTTTCGCTGCCTCTATCCTCTCAGAAGAGGCTCCTTTAAGTTTTATCGGACGCTTTGGTTTCAAGTCGGGTAGGGATATAGATAAGTTTAAGCAGATAAGTTATAAGATTGGTAAAACAGGCTCTCCCCTGGTTTTGGAGAATACCTTAGCTTACCTGGAGGCTGAGGTAATAAATGAGGCAGATGCGGGAACCCACACCATCTTCATAGCAAGATTAGTGGATACAGATCTCATCCAGGAAGGAGCCCCCATGACTTATGCTTTCTATCATAAGGTAAAACGAGGGATGGCTCCTAAAACCGCCCCGACTTATATAAAAGAGGAAAAGAAGGTCGGGATGGCAGAGTACAGGTGCACGGTCTGCGGATATGTCTATGACCCGGAAGAGGGAGATCCGGATGGCGGAATAAAACCGGGTACACCCTTTGAAAACCTACCCGAAGATTGGGTTTGTCCTGTCTGCGGTGCAGGTAAAGCGAAGTTTGAGAAAGAGATATAAGAGGAGGATATTTTCTGGCTAATGAGCCCTAACTTTATTATTTGAACGGGGCTCGACGATATTTAGGGTAAAAAGAAGACCCGCTAACATAAAAGAGAAGGAGAGAAGAAAGGCTGCTTCATAAGAGGTCCACTGTATGAGATATCCTCCCAGAAGAGGCAGGAGAGTGACAAAGGCGGTGGCTGTGTTAGTAATTCCAATGTAGGTACTTCGCTGCTCAGAAGGAGCTATTTCCAGGAGGAGATTGATCTGCCCGATGAAATTCCCGTTGATGTTCATTCCTAAAAGTATAAAAACCGCAGCATAAGCTACAATTAAAAATGTACCAGGGTCATTTGCAAGAGAATCTGAGTAGCCAGATAAACTGTAAAGCCTTCCCACGGCCAGGGCCAAGATTGGTACAAGCATTCCAATGAACCCGGAGAGCTGGACGACTATCTTGTTGCCGTATTTGTCGGAAAGAAAACCCCAGAAAAATGCAGAGATAGCTGCACCGATCATTTGAGCAGAGACAAATACCCCCACTATTTCCTGGGGAATGGAAAGTACATCCCTGGCGTAGATTACATAGAAAGGCAGGGTAATTATGCCACAGCTAAGAAGAATCTTAGCCCAGAAGAACATCCTGTAGTTACGGTCTTTTCGAAGAAGGCGAGGAATATTTCTAAGATAGGTAAAAAAACTACTTCTCCTGTTCAATTTAGTTGGCATATCTGGTTCCCTGATACACATGAATAATGACACCGCCAGAGAAATCCAGATAAAGGTGAGAAAGAACAGTAAAGAAAAGTTATAGGGAAAAGGAAAAAGATCTGGGCGGCCCAGAATATACTTAACTACCAGTCCTCCTCCTATGGATAAGAGTCCTCCAAAGAAAAGCCTTAAGGAGAAGAACTTTCCTCTTCTGGTGGGTACTATTATCTTTCCCACGATATCTAAAAAGGGAAGACCTCCTAACCCTCCACCTAAGCAAGATAGGGAATAAAGAGCGAGGAAACTAAAAAGGAGTAAAGAGGGACTGCTGCTTCCCCAAAGATAGGTAATCAAGAAGAGAAAAAACCAGGAACTTGCTCGCAGGAGAGCCCCTATGATATAGAACGGTTTTCTCCTGCTCCAGTGTTGTGTAAAACTGGCCACGAATATCTGGGGAAGAAGAAAGAAAAAATTAGTGATAGTGGTCGTAAAACCGATGAGAAACTTAGAGCTGGTGAGAAGGCTGACAAAATAGGGTAGAACTGTATTAGGATCGGTAAATGAAACTGCGAAGCTAAACAGAACTCCGTTTAATACTCCCAGGACAAAATTCTTTCTGGCAAATTTCTCACTTGACAATGTCTGTTGCCTTCCTTTATACATGTCCTTTTTGATGGTAGCTATGAGTAAATGAAGTGTGAGGATAAAGTTATAGGAAATTGACTATCATCATATAATAACGAGATGAAAAGTCAAAATCTCTGTGAGAAAAAAGGATTTAGAGCCTTATCAGAAACAAGTGATCAGAGAGTTGTTAGTTTTAGAAAGAGACCCTTTTAAGGGCCATGCTTTAAAGGGAACTTTGCGGGGTCTTCGATCGCTTGAGTTTTCTTTACCAGGAGGGGCTTGCCGAGCGGTATATGCTGTTAAAGAGAAGGAATGGGTTTGTCTTATAGTTATTGTTGGTTATCATGAGAATTTCTATAGAAGAGCTGAGCGTAGGATAAAGGCACTTCGGCGGAATGGAATTATTTAAAAAGAGGTTGTTGGGCAGAGACAGAGAGATAAGTAAGGCAAGGGGGTTTGAGGGATTACGAGAAGGTAAAAATGAAGTGAATTTTAATTTTAATAAGTGCAATGGTGATAGGTGTTTGGTCTCTTCTTCTGCAATAGCGGGTGTTGGTAAGGCGGTTCTCTTGGCTATTTTAGTCCTGCTTATGGTAAGATAAACGATGATCTGGAGGAGACAAATAAAGAGATGGGAACGCACTTAGAACTTGGGAGTGGTTTGACTTTAGGACTTGAATTGAGTTACGACATTGAGTTACTAAAGTAATATAAACATTGCCTTAAGCTCTGAACTCGCAAGGCAGGAGCATTCGTGGAGGCGTTGAGGGGAAAATGCGGAGCATCTCCCTCGCGGGGAAAACTTGAATTTCTCTATCCTCAACGAAAAAAACGCTCTGCCAGAGCTTAAATTTAGGGCTTTGTCGAGCATGGTCGACTTATATAAGACTTTGTCAAAGGCAAAGAGCCTTAAACAAGCT
>QMPZ01000164.1 GCA_003648815.1 Candidatus Aerophobota bacterium
CTGGGTAAATTGATTTATCCCACTACATCTGATAATAGTCCTGTCTATCTGACCAGCATTCCAGAGGACCCCTTTAACCCCAACGATGATCCTCGAGGTTACTACTCTTATTTTACCACAGGAGATCCCACACCTACAGCCTGGGCATTGGTCAGTTATGGCCCGGATAGGGTTATAAGCATCAGCAGCTATGATGATGCCAAGGACCCGAGCAAAATATATGACCAAAACGCTGGAATAATCTCTTCAGGAGATATCGTCCTCACCGGTCCATAGAAAAGAAAAAATAGAATCTACACCTTTACTCATGCCCAAAAAGAGAACACAATGAATAAAAGAGGAATCCCGAAAGATTCCGGATTTACCTTGATCGAGGTAGTGGTAGCGGTGGCAATTCTTGCCTTTGCCATCTTTTCCACCTGGAGAGTAATTAGTTCTTCGGTGAGCAGCATCACCCGGCAGGAAAAGCAAGTGAAGGCTTTGCATATAGGCCAGGCTTGTCTGGGAAGACTGGAGGGAGAGGATTTCTCGAAGGTGATACCTGAAAATTTTGTCGCCACTTCATCTGGATTGATAAACTATAAGCTAAATGAGAGCGAGATACTGAATAAGGACCAAATAGTGGATAAAAATGGTGATGGCGTCGTTGACAAGAAAGACTTCGAAGTTTATGTTTATAGAAATGGCACCATTAATCCGGCGCAGGAAGGATGGTCATTCGATCCGGATAACTTAGAAATACAAAACATTTCCGTAACCGCTGGAGATGAAGTTTATATAAATTACGCTTACTATTCCCTCGTTGATGAGGGAGGAACCATCCCCTCCTCAGATGGGGAGGGGATAAAAAGAGGAACAATTAAACTAATTACCGATCCAGGAAATCTCTCGAGCATTACGGTGGAGGAGTTAAGTTCAGCATCACCCATTTATCCTGTGAATTATTCTTCGGACACTTGCGAGCTTTCTTTCGCCAGCTCAGATGAGACAAAATCTGTCTGGATTTATTATCTTCCCGAGCGAACAACTGCAGATACCAACGGCGACGGTTATCAGGATCCCACCGATGATTCCATAGTAGGTGTGGTGCAAGGAAGCTTCTGGGATATAGGCTCGGGCAGCACCACAACCGCCGTCACCAATACCAAACGAGTCAGTGTGACCGAGTTCTGGAAACAGGAAGAAGAAATAAGGAAGGTTGAACTTAAGACCTTTATACAAAGGTAGAAAAAAGGTAGAAAAGATGGTCAAGATTAACTATAAGCTATATAAAGAGTTCCTGGACAAACTGTTGGATAGCTTAATGGATCGCCTTCAGGAGGAAAAGATAATATCCTGTGCGCTTTTTGGCTCAGTGGCCAGAGGCGAAGCTAAACCTTATAGCGATATAGACCTGCTAATAGTTTGTCAAAAAAGAAGTGCAAAATCAATGAAAAAATTTGTTAAAGTCCTCTTTAAACTGGAGGAAACAAAGGAATACAAGAAGTTAGTTTCAATGGGTCTTCATCCCGATCCTTATCCGATATTTGTGACGCCAGAGGAGCTTTCGAAAAACCCCTTAATTCTTCTGGATATCTTGGACCACGGGATAATTCTTTACGACAGGAAAAACTTTCTCAAAGGAAAACTTCAAAAATTCAAAGAAAAACTTAAACAACTTGGAGCAAGAAAACTCACCTTCGAGGACGGAAGCTGGGCCTGGGATTTGAAACCTGACTGGAGACCGGGGGAGGTGATTGAGATAGAAATATGAAGAACTTTGAGACTGGGGAAAAACTAATTGAGGAAGCACAGAACTATTATTTAGACCTTTTGCAAGCTTATAGAAGAAAGTCCTGGAATACAGTGGTAAGAAGAGCTCAGGAAATAGTAGAGCTTTCTCTTAAAGGACTTTTAAAGAGCATGGGAGTTGAATATCCCAAGGTTCACGACGTAGGGTGGCTCTTCGAAAAAATTGTTCAGGAAAAGTCAGCAATAAAAGTTGAACAGGAGGTAGCCAGAAGAATAAGGGAAATATCAGCAAACTTAGCTCGTGAGCGCTCACCTGCATTCTACATGGAAAAATCATACGATAAGGCACAAGCAGACGAGGCTAAAAAACAAGCAGAGGAAGTCTTAAACTGGACAGGAAAAATGAAATGCGCTCTGAAAAAAGAAAGATAAATCAAAAAGGTTTCACTTTTGTAGAGCTTATCGTGGTGATAGGACTGGTAGTTATAGTGGCCATGCTTACCTATCTTCCTTATCGCAGTACCCTTCGCTCCTTTAGTTTAAGCACTACCAAGACCAGCCTTCAACAAAGTGCTCGCATAGCGCTGAAGAGAATAGTAAAGGAGCTGGGCGCAGGTATGATTTTAATTTCTGAGGAGAGCAATGAAGCTGTTGACGGAGACAATAACTACGGATATGCCGATAGTTCTCCTTATAAGATAGCTGTTCGTCTACCAAATTACTCCGGTACTGATCCCAAAGAACCAGGCACTATAGTTACTTTCTATGCAGCCTTAGCTGAGGACAGCTCTGCTCCCATAGACCCGGCCCTTGCGTCTGAAGGAGAACAACCATTACTTTATACACGCACATATACCTCCTCCTGGGAGAATCCGGAGCTCTTGATTCCCGAAAAAGAAAACTTGAAGGTCACGCAGCTCAACTTTATTGTCGGTGGAGATAATCGGGACAGGGTGCTCATCACCCTGGAGCTTGCCCAAAGTGACTCAGCTTTAAGCAAATGGTCCGTCTACAAGTTAGTTTCCACAGCGAAGTTAGGGGCAAGATAAATGAGAATAACTAAAACGACTTGAGAGGTGAATGAGATGTCCTTAGAAATTAAAAGGAGGGCGTTAAGAAAAAAAGAGCAAGGTATTGCTCTGGTTTTGAGCTTAATGGTGATCAGCGTGCTTTTCATCTTCACCTCCTTTCTCGTTCGAAGGGTAATAACCAACACGGTAATGGTAGGTAAGACCAAAGACGAATATACAAGTTATACCCTGGCAAGGGAAGGGATACTATACGCGATTAATAGGTTAAATAACAGTATAGAAGAAAACTGGCCAGAAGACGAAAACTGGCATGAATATGACGTTGACCCAGAACACGAGGGAGATGACTTTCGTATAAAGGTAGAAAAAGATAAGCCCTCATCCGGTTATTTTACCATCCAATCTCAGGACTTACCTAAAAAATTGGTCACTCTTGAAGGGATAGCTGACTCTCAAAGTCCCCTGCTTAAACATATAAGGTTCATCAACTCGGACGCTTCTTTCGATGATAATACATTCGGAGACAGCGAAAGTAGTGCCATCATCAGAGGGGAAGCCCCTTTCTGCGTCATAGGAGATTTGACCTGGGAAGGAAGCAACAACTTAATGCTGGGAAGCGACGACAAAGCGGTGGTCTATGGCAATATTTATTTTTCTGGGACTTCCCTGACCATCAATGGCAGCGCTCCTGCTACCGAGTTTTATTATTACACTCCTTCTGACCCCAGATTTTTTGATACTGCCGATGGACATTACTTCGACTCAGCTCATCTTCCGTCAGGCTATGATTATACCACCAATCCTCCCACCTTCTATTACGGAGCTCCAAGGTCAATATTCTGGCCAAAAATAATAAACGAGGAGGAGGGAGAAACAGTATATGACAATGTATACAAAGAGTTGGCTACGACAGGGGGAATCTACATTGATGGCTCCCCTGTTGAGGAGAGCGATAACTGGTATCCTTCCTCGTTTCCTCCTTCCGAGAGCGGCTGGAGCGAAACTTACACGGGAAGCGATGTGTATATGTATACCGGCACGGGAACGCTCGTGGTTCTGGATGGAAATGGAGCAACCTCCGGAACAGCTGGCCAAGTAGGGATCGACGAC
>QMPZ01000165.1 GCA_003648815.1 Candidatus Aerophobota bacterium
AATCTTTCCCCCCTCAACGCTTCGCTGCTCCCCCCTTTATTAAACAAATGTTTATACTTTCCTATGCCTTAAAAAATCACCTCCCTTGTGATGCGCAAGGGAAGATTTATCCAAGAAGGTAGACAGGTCTTCTGGCTTAGGGACCACCTACTCCCCCACCTTCCCGAAGGCCTTTTGCCTCCAGTGGCCTGTTGGGGTTTCGTTTCCCCTCACAGCAGCGCAACTGCCCGGGATTTTCACCCGGTTCCCTTAATCTACCTTCTTTGATGCAAAGGCAGCGTAGAGCAATTTATCAGAAGAAGTTTTAATTCGAGATCAGGACCTCTTCTCTTTATATTTGTTCAGTTCCTTTAAAAATAGATTGGTCGTATGTTCATCTATATTGCAGCAGTTTACAAGCTTTAAAGTGCTTTCTGGATTTTCCTTAAAGAAATCGAGGATGGCCTTGATCATTATCCTGGCACACCTTTCCTTGGGGAATCCAAAGATACCCGAGCTTATGGCGGGAATGGAGATGCTCTTAAGGCGCAGTTCCTGAGCTTTTTTCAAGGAATTGACGACGGCACTTTTAAGTTTTTCGTCTTCATTTCCCTCGCCCCATCTTGGACCTACGGCATGGATGACGTACCTTGCCTTCAGCGATCCCGCACTCGTTACCGCCACGCTACCCACGGGAACGTAGCCTATCCTGTCGCTTTCCTCCTGGATGATTCTGCCACCTTTGCGGACGATGGCACCGGCAACACCTCCACCATGTTGAAGGTGAGAGTTTGCTGCATTGACGATGGCGTCCACCTCCTCATCCGTTATATCACCTCTTTTGACCTTAAGAATTCTGCCTCCGCTCAGTGAAAGTTCATCTTGCATTTTCCCGGCCTCCTTTTCCTCATTTTCCTATGCAGAATCGAGAAAAGATGCGGTCCAGAATCTCATCTGCGACCACCTCACCGGTAATCTCTCCCAAGTGTTTTATCCCTTCTCTTAGCTCAAAGGCTATAAGTTCCTCGGACAGTCCCTGATCTGCCCCTTCCAGGGCCCTTGCGAGGCTTTTTTTCGCCTCCTCCAAGGCCTTTTTCTGTCTTAAGTTCATCACCAAAAGGTCATCAGAGGAAGGAGCAGCTTTTTTTAATATGAAATTGGCTATCTTTTCCTTAAGTAGGTCTATGTTGATCTCCTTGGTAGCGGAGATTTCAATTATCTCTCGGTCCGGAAAGAAGGAAGAGATTTCCTCTTTTTCGACCTTTTGAGGAAGGTCAACTTTGTTTATAGCTATCAGGCCCTCCTTTTCCTTAACCTCCTTGAAGATTGACCTGTCCTCTTCGCTTAAGGGGCAGGAGCCATCGATGAGGAGCAATATCAAATCTGCCTCCTTTATCTTTGAACGAGTCCGCGCTATTCCTTCCTTCTCCACAGCGTTTCTGGTTTTCTTTATCCCTGCTGTGTCAATGATCCACAGGGGAAATCCTTTGATGTTCAACATCTCCTCAATGGTATCGCGGGTAGTTCCGGGAAGGTAGCTGACGATGGCCCTTTCCCTCTGAAGAAGGGTGTTCAGAAGACTGGATTTGCCGACATTGGGCTTTCCCACGATTGCCGCTTTTATGCCTTCTTGATAGATCTGTCCTGTCTTAGCATTCTCCAGGAGGCGAGCAGTTTCCTTGAGGAGATCTTCAAGCTGCCTTTTCTTGTCAGTGGCGGATAAGAACTCCAAATCCTCAGAGGAAAAGTCTATCTCAGCCTCCAGGTAGGACAAAAGATCCACCATTTTCTCCTTGAGGAGGGAGATTTTTTGAGATAACTTCCCCTCTAAGCTATTTAAGGCGACCTCCAGGCTTTTTTCCGTCCTCGCCTGGATGATGCTCAGGACACTTTCTGCCTGGATGAGATCGATCCTTCCCCTCAAAAAAGCTCTTTTGGTGAACTCCCCTGGTTCGGCCAGGCGAGCACCATACCGCAAGACAAGTTCTAAGGTCTTCCGCAGAGGGACAGGGCCTCCGTGACAGTTTATCTCCACTATGTCCTCACGAGTATAGGTCCTGGGAGCTCGCATAAGGGTCAGCAGGACCTCATCTACTTTCCTTTCCGTCTTTGGGTCCACTATCCAGCCATAATGAATTTTAAACGAAGAAGACCAGTTTATCTTTTTCCCTGCCGGAGGACGAAAGATCTTTTTAGCTATGGGGAAGGCTTTTCCCCCGCTAACCCTCACTATCCCTATTCCAGATTGCCCCAGAGGGGTAGCAATGGCAGCTATGGTATCCTCTAAGTTCATTTTTTCGCCGACACCCCTCCCGGCATCATCTTTTTGGTGATGAGGAGTTGTTGAACAAGAGAAAATAAGGTGGAGACGAACCAATAGAGCATCACCGCTGAGGGAAGGGACCACAGAAGAACGATGATGAAGAGGGGAAAAAACTGCATCATCTTGCCGAATCCTTCCTGTCCTTGCCCCTTTGGCTGGGCTCTTTGAGAGATCCTCTGCTGAAGAAACATAGTTGCTCCCACCATTAAGAGCAGGGGGATATCATATCTTCCCAGGTCCTTTATCCATAAAAAGGATGGATTTTCGGAGAAGTTAAAGTCCAGAATAGCCCTGTAGAGGATGAAGATAATGGGCAGCTGAATGAGCATGGGCAGACATCCACTCATGGGGTTAACCTTATGTTTTCTATATACGTTCATCATCTCCACCTGTAGTCTTTTTGGGTCATTCTTAAACTTTTTTTGAATGGCTGCCAGCTCCGGTTGCAGGGCCTGCATCTTTTGCATAGATTTGAACTGCTTGAAGGTAAGGGGGAACAGAACTCCATAGATTAAGAGAGTCAAAAGAATTATCGCCACTCCGTAGTTGTGGGTGAAGCTATAGAAGAAGACGAGGATTTTGATCAAGCCGACAGAAAGACGACCCCAGAGACTAAGGCTGATTGCCTTCGTCAAATGATAATCTTTGCCGGTCAGTCTTCTTATCTCGTTGTTGACCAGCATAAGCTCGGAATAGTTTTGAGGTCCTGCATAGACTATCCACTTACTTTTTATCCTATCATCTCGAAATCCCCATCGATCAGGACCGAAGAACTGACCCAGAGGCTCTCCAAGGGAGGTGAGGATAAACAGGAACTCCCTTTTTTGACGAAGTCCTGCCCAGCTGACCCCCTTGCCATATTCGGGTCTTGTACCCTGTTTTCTCTCCTCTAAAAGTTTTCCCTGGTAAAGGACCAATTGCTCCTCATCCCCCCAACTTTTTTCTATCCCTTTCGGCATACTAATCTGATATCTACTTCCCGGAGGAAGGTTTTCCACTGCAAGGGTAAACAGTCCACTGTAGCCTTGCTCAGAAAGTTCAAAACTCTTGGTTATCCTGTAGCCTTCCTTCTCATCCTCCCATACGAAACTCACCCTTCTTTTGTCTTCTTCCAGCGTAGGCTGAAAGATTTCTTTATCTAAGTTCAGCTGCTTTCCTCCCGGCAAAAGAAGAGTTAAACCAAGAGAGGGAATATCCTCCCTCAGTAGTTCCTTTTTCTTGTCCTTCAAGTACCAGGACTTGATCACTCCCCCTTTAGAGGTAAAGGCTATTTTTAACTGAGAATTATTTAAGATGAGCTCTCTTTCCTCTGGAAGGCTTTCTTCTTTAACTTCCTCTACGGGCACAGGTGGTTTGATGACTGCCTTTTCCGGTGGAGGAAGAAGGCGATTGAGCACAAAGAGGCTGTAAATCGTAAGCACCACTGCTGAAAGGACCATGGCTAAGATCAGATTTTTTTCCACGGCTTAGCTCCTTAGTTTTATCTATTTTAGCGGATCGTATCCCCCCGGATTCAATGGATGACATCTCATTATCCTCCTCATCCCCAGATAGATTCCCTTTATGAG
>QMPZ01000166.1 GCA_003648815.1 Candidatus Aerophobota bacterium
AGTTTTCGTCTCCAATCCGACGGAATGCGTTGATGAAAATTTGGTTGAAGCCTTTCTCTGCGAAATTTCTGAAAATCCTCTCTTGTCCTTACAGGGAATTTCAAAAATTGAGGCATGCTTGAATCCCTATAATCCTTGGGTTCCTTCATCAATATGCCCTCTTCATTTATCACCAGCCGGGTATCCTCATCCTCCTTGATAATTTTTCTGGAAAATGGAGGCACAGGTCCGTAAATGTAATGGAATGAGGCCTGGCTCGTATATACTCCTGCATTTAAGATAACATCTGTCCCAAAGACTTCTTCCAGAGGTCGGCCATCCCAACCCTCATTTTTCCAGCGCTCCAGGGTCTGTGACCAACCTCCCATGGCTATGACAAAGGGAAGGTCGGGCTTGTTGAAACCAACGGTAGATAAAAATCTTTCTCTCGGCGTCATGGGAAAACTTCCTCCTTCCAATCTTGAGGAAAGGCTAAGCTCATTAACAATCTCATAGCTTCAAGCTAACACGAAATTTTAGCTTATAACTTCATCCGTGGTTTAATCAAAGCGCAAAGGATATTTTCCGTATTTATGGGCGGTCTCAATCATGGTAATGATGTTTTCCGCCGGAACTCCATTGTCCAGTTCGGTGGTGGAGCCGAGAAAGTAGCCCGAACCATAGCCAGCATCCTTAATCGCCTGTATAACCCCTCTTTCAACCTCTTTCTTTGTCCCATAGGGCATCAACTCGGAGACATCGATTCCCCCGGCCAAAAATATCTTGTCCCCGTATAATCTCTTTACCTCCTTCAGGCTCATCCCGGCGGCGGTTTCAATCGGGTTTAGCCCGTCGATGCCCGTCTTAATTAAATCGGGAAGAATCGGCATTAAATTACCGTCTGAATGAAAAAGGCATTTAATATTATGCTCATGCCAGGCCTTCACCAATCTTTCAAGCCGGGGATAAAACTCTTTCTTGAAAAACTCAGGTGAGAATATGGTCTTTCCCTTGAAGGCAATGTCCGAATAAACGAGAGTTATCGGAGAAAGTTCATAATCAGCAATGGCATGAACTCTTCTTATTTCCGCTAAATTTAAGGCCTCAAGCCATGCAGAGACCAACTGAGGATTCTCAGCATAAAGATAGACAAAAAGATCAAGGCCAGCCATATCAAAGGCTGTATCCAATCCTACCGGACTACAAGTTAAAAGCTCTACTGTTCCCTTTAGCCTCTTCTTGCGCCAGAGAAAACTACTTCGGAAATCTTCTATTTCTTTCTTTGTTGGTCTGTAACTGTTTAGCCTCTTGATTTCTTTCTCCACCCAGTAAGACAGCTCTTTTACCGTCTTAAAGGGTCTTTTTTCTATCCAGGTAGTCCATCGCTCAACCCGGTAGACAAAACCATCTTTCTCTATCCTCCTTGGCTTCTGAGGAAAGGCAATGGACCTCGTCATATCCAGAGAATTTGCTATCGCCTCTAAAACGGTCTGCGGTCCATTCTCCACTGTGAGCTTTCTTTTGGCATAATAGGAGATCGCCTCATCGTTATACAAAAGGTCATAGACGGGTATCCTGTCAGGTTCCTCAAAATTCATGGTCGCCTCTACCCGTTCTCGCTTGGTCATCTTGTCCTCCTCTTGCCTATAATAAAACCTTTTTTCATCTGACTATGTTACCTTGCAGTCCTTCTTCGCTTTATAGAATTGCTCTAAAAAATTTCAATAGAGAAAACGTTCTCAAAAATTTACTATCAACAGCTTCAGGTATCGAGAAGAAAACTCGATACCTGAAGCTCAGGCTTTTGGGAGAGTTTTTAGTGTTTAAAAAACACCTGTTCTCCGCTAAAAATCACCGTAAGCGCAAAACCTTTATGGGGGATATTCCCCATATTTTTGGCTACTATCACAGGATACTTGGCTTTCTCCACTGTAGGCATGAAATAAATATTCTCGTATAGCAAACGGCGGTATTCATTAATTACCTCCTGGCGCTTCTCAGGACCAACCACTAGTGAATCAGAAACCAGGTCCAAAAATCTCTTTACATCAGCTGGAGGTTCTTCTCCCTCTTTTCCACCAGTGTTATACCACCGATCCCATAGAGGCCACGAGGTAATGTCACCAGCCAAAAAACCAGCAAAATTATGCCATACCGGCAAGGAAGTCCAAAAGACCTGGGCCTGCAATTCATTTGCATTTTTCCGCTCTGCACGCAACGCATTATCTATCACCTTCATTGTTGTCTTGATTCCTACTGCCTTGAAATATTCTACTACTAATTCTGTCACTGGCACAAGGTCTGGAGAAGCCGCAGAAATCTCAAATGGAATAACAAATGTCTTACCGTCAGGACCTAAACGCCAACCATCTGCATCTCTCTTATCTAGACCTATCTCGTCTAAAAGGCGATTGGCTTCTTCTGGATTGTAAATATTAGGCACTGCCGTAGCAGGTTCGGCGAACCCCAAGTAAACCGCATCGACTATTTCCTCACGGTTTATGGCCATATTTAAAGCTTTTCGGAATCGAACATCCCTTACAACCTTACGCCATACTGGATCTGGGTAAGTAAGGTTAAGGGATATGTCAGCTGGTGAGACATGCATATCTAAGAGCTCTACCCGATAGCCACCTTTTTCTGCATTCTCTTTATAGAGAGGAAGATTTTGTAAAGCTGTTCCACCATGGCCCCCAGCTGCAAAATTTACCTCTCCAGCCACTATTTTCATCGTGCACATTTCTGGATCAGCCAATACTGTCCTGATCTTATCTATATAAGGGAGCTGATTGCCCGCAGAATCTACCTTGAAGTAATAGGGATTTCGCTCAAACGTAGCCACCTCTTGTGTTGCCTTTACTATCATGAAAGGAGTAAGAACGGGAAAACCAATGGCCGTTCTATTGGTAAACTCCCAATTAGCGTGATCCTTTCTGTTAAACAAAGTCCACCACTCCCCCTTTGTCAGTCCTTCTTTCTTAATTAAGGGTTCTAATTCTTCCAGGGGAGTATAGCGAGGATGAAACTTCTTTAGATAGTGTTTGGGCTTCAGTAGATCGGTATATCCCCGCCAACTGGCAATCGCCAACTGTACAGGAAATCCTCCATAGGGTTCTGTAAAACTTATACGAAAAGTATAATCATCTATAACCTCCAGTTTCATTGGTTCGCCATCACCTTTGTTAGCAGCCTTCAACCAACGAGGAAAAACAGGGGTAAGCTTTTCATTCAGTAAAACATCCTCATAGGCGAAAAGAACATCCTCAGTGGTAACAGGCACACCATCAGACCATTTCAACCCCTTCCTCATATGAAAGGTAAAAACCTTTTCATCCTCAGAAACCTCAAAATCTTTGAGAATATTTCCCTTAATATCTTCTCCAAGAATTCCTGGTCCACTTATCAAAGGCTCATTGAGCAGGCAGAAGACAAATGCATCCCAATCCACATCAGGATGGACCATCCTTAGCATCCCTCCATATTGCCCGATTTCAAAATCAAGATTCTCTTTAGGAACCTCATTCCGCTCAGCGCTAAGAACTTTGGGCTCCTCTGGCAATCTCTCCTCTACTGGGGGAAGAAGACCTGCTGCCACTTTCGTTTTCAACATAGGAGATTCATTGTACTTCATTGCCAGAGCTGAAGTTGTTCCCAAAAGACATACTGCCACACCTAATAATATTACCCCTACTTTTCGTATCACTTTTCTCCTCCTGTCTATGAAAGTAACCTACCTGAATTTTTATCCTCTTCTCCCGGCCAAAACTAACATTTCACCTCCTTTTGGCCATATTTTTTTCATCTTTTCTCAAGTTAGCTCTAACATAATAGGGTATCGACCATATTCTAAGAGAGCTTCTATCATAGCCTTTACATTTTCCGG
>QMPZ01000167.1 GCA_003648815.1 Candidatus Aerophobota bacterium
ACAGACTTTTCCCATACCTCGGGCAGGGTTTCTCCTCTTACCTTGATAACCGGACAGCCGGTCTGTTTGTCGTTCACTTTTCTACCTCCGACTCTTCATCCTTTAGGATCTTCGGCTCTCTCTTATGCCATTCGGTGTTCTGCTCGTAAGCGTAGGCGATCCTTAGCAGCGTCTCCTCATCGAAGGGCTTGGCGAGGATTTGAAGTCCGATGGGCAGGTTATCCCTGCTAAATCCACAGGGAATGGATATGGCTGGTATGCCGGCCAGGTTGGCCGAGATGGTAAAGATGTCGGATAGATACATCTTCAAGGGATCATCTATCTTCTCTCCCACCTTAAAGGCGACCGTGGGCGAGGTAGGAGTGATCAGAGCGTCGAACTTTTGAAATGCCCTGTCAAAGTCCTGTTTGATCAGGGTCCTCACCCTCTGTGCCTTTCCATAGTAATCCTCATAGTATCCCTCACTTAAGACGTATGTTCCCAGCATTATCCTTCTCTTTACTTCCTCCCCAAATCCCTCCTGACGAGTTCTTTTATACATATCTATAAGATTTTCCCCCTTTTTAGTTCGATGTCCATATTCCACTCCATCATATCTTGCCAGGTTAGAGCTTGCCTCAGCGGTGGCGATAAGGTAGTAGGTGGCCACGGCATAATCCGTGTGGGGAAGGGATGTCTCCTCGACATGGGCTCCTAAATCTTCCAGGACATTTGCTGCACGAAGAATGCTTTTCTTAACCTCCTCCTCTGTTCCGGCAATGAAGTACTCTTTGGGAAGGCCTATCCTTATTCCCCGAAGTTCAGGAATGAGAAAATCGGTATACTTGGGGACGGGATAGTCCAGTGAGGTTGAATCAAGCGGATCCTTTCCGCTGATTATCTGCAAAAGAAGAGCACAATCAGTGACGTCCTTGGTAATGGGACCAATCTGGTCCAAGGAGGAGGCGAAGGCAACCAATCCATAACGGGAGACTCTCCCGTAGGTTGGCTTCAGGCCCACCACTCCACAAAAGGCCGCTGGCTGACGAATGGAACCGCCTGTATCTGAGCCTAAGGCAAGGGGAACCTCTCCACTGGCTACTGCGGCAGCTGATCCTCCACTAGAGCCACCAGGGATGGCCTCCAGGTTCCAGGGATTGCGAGTTATCTGAAAGGCGGAGTTTTCAGTGGAGGAGCCCATGGCGAACTCGTCTAAGTTGGTCTTTCCGATGATAATTGTTCCGGCTTTTTTTAACCTTTCTATCACGGTAGCTGAATAAGGAGGATAAAATCCCTTGAGAATGCGGGAAGCACAACTGGTCTCCTTATCTTTTATGCAGATGTTGTCCTTGATGGCAATGGGTATTCCTGTAAGCGGCCCTACGTCTTTTCCTTCGGATATTATTCTGTCCCACTGCCTCGCCTCCTTTAGGGCTTCTTCTTCATCAAGGAAGAGAAAAGCCCTTATCTTATCCTCCACCATTTCTATTTGATGGAGAAAGGAGGTGACTATTTCCTCCACTGAGATTTTCCTCTCCTTGAGAAGCCGGCTGAGTCTATGAGCGGGAAGTTGATAAAGCTTCAAGCTGCTCTCCTTTTTGATATATTCTTAAGTTGCAAGGATTTCGGCGAGTTAAAGTCAGCTGGCATTTCTCTGAAGGTCCCTGATTTTATGATTTAACTCCCTTAACGTAGGATAGATTTCCCTGTAGATCAGAAACTTTTTCTCGTATATCCTTGTTTTTTTCTCCTGAGGATAAAAGGTTTCCTTTATCTTTACCGTCGTCTTCACTGCCTCCTCTACGGAGCTATATTCTCCCATGGCAACTCCTGCCAGGATGGCTGCTCCTAAGGAGGCTGCCTCAGACACCTTAAGGGAGACGACCTTCCTTCCGTAAAGGTCAGCCTTGAGCTGTAGCCATTTCCTTGACCTTGCCCCTCCACCAATGGCTCTGAGTTCCTCTACGGATATGCCTATCTCCTCGAGGAGGGACAAATTGTGCTTCATCTCAAAAGATACTCCTTCCAGTATTGCCCTGATTATCTCGGATTTATTCGTATCTAAGGAAAGTCCGAGAATAGCTCCGGCCGAGCTTGTATCCATATAAGGGGTTCCCGTGGTAGTAAAATGCGGAAGAACGTAGAGAGGAGAGGGATCAGGGCAGGCCTCATCGATGAGAACAGAATAGACGTCCTCTTTCTGGCTTTGGGCCTTCTCTTTCTCTTTTTCCCCTAAGGTGTCCCTGAACCATCTGAGAAGCGAGCCGCCAGTGAAGTTGAAGGCAAGGGTGATGTAAAGTTCGGGGACTACATGAGGATAGCAGGCAAAGTTATTTTCCAGCATTTTTTTATCAAGATGGGGTTCTTTAAACACGCAGGCGATGCACTCCACTGTCCCAATGGCGTCCATGGCCACACCTTCCTTCATCACCCCTGCTCCCAATGCCCCACAGGGCTGATCGTGCCCTCCGGTCGCCACGACGACCTTCGGAGGAAGATGCAGGTGATGGGCTATTTTTTGGGGTATTTCTCCTATCACAGTTCCCGAAGGAAGGACATCGGGTAGGAGGGAACGGTCTACACCTGCTATGGATAAGATTTCCTCGCTCCAATCCCTTTTTAAGATGTCAAAAGCCATGGTGCGGCTGGCAAGGGAACGGTCGATGGTGGGAGGCAGACCCAGTTTATAGATGATCAGGTCCTCGCAGCAGAGCAGTTTATAGGTCTTGCGGTAGATGTCGGCTCGATTCTTCTTCAGCCAGAGGACCTTGTTTAAGGTGAACATAGGGTGAAGGGGCATTCCGGTGATCTGGATGATCCTTTCCGGTCCCAATTTTTCCTTCCACCACTCGATAAACTCCTCTCCCCGGCTGTCGAAGCTGACCGGGCCATTGGTCAAAAGATTGCCTTTCCTATCTACGGGAACAAAGGCCTCTCCCTGCGTGGATATGGAGAGGGCTTTAATGGGATCGCCTTTGACCTTGCTGGAGGCCTCCTGGATGCTTTCCTCCACTTTCCTTAAGACCTCATTCATATTTAGCTCTACCCAACCAGGTCGGGGATGAAGAAGGGAATATTCTCGATAGGCTTGTGAGAGCACTTTTCCTTCTAAATCAAACACTACCGCTTTACAGCCCGTTGTTCCTACATCCAGACCCATCAGACTCATGGAATGCTCTCCTTTAAGGCTTTTTTCCAATAGCTTACCGACTCCTTCAGATCATCCACTACGATATCATCGAAGGGCTCGAAGGGCGGATATATTATCTCCAGAAAGAGGAAGACCTCCTTCGCCCCTCCCTCCTTCAATGTCCTTATCAGCTTTTTTGCCTCTATCTTTCCCCTTTGATTAAATTCCTTAGTAAATGGCCAGTGACGGCTGACTATCCTGTCGGTCTGCTGAAGGTGAACTGCAGGGTTTCCGGAAGCAAACTCCCTCAACCAGGCGTAGGGGTCGGCATCCTCCTCATCTCCGGAAGAGGCTCTTCCATGCCCTACATCCAGACACAGATATACTGGCAGCTCTGAAACTTCCGAAAGTCTCCTGTAAAGCCATTTGGTCTCGGAGATAGTGGAGGGAAATTCCCTGATGCAGGACATAGGCTCAAATAGCAAAAACTTTATTTCCCTCTCTTTGGCGAAGTGAGAAAGATATCCCCAGTGCTCTACCAGCTCCTCCAGCAAGGCTTTCTTTTTTTCTTCGTCCTGTATATCTTTTTTAGAAAAGGCTCCTAAAAAGCTTCCGTATCCTGAACTTTCCATCTCAGAGCTCATCTTAATACATTCTTCATGCCACCTTAAGGCAGCCTTTCGCATCCTCCTGTCGGGATGAAAGAGGAGGTTAAGGCAGTGAGGGATGGTTCC
>QMPZ01000168.1 GCA_003648815.1 Candidatus Aerophobota bacterium
TAGTACCTCAGGCGCCTTTTTCCAAGCCCCATCTTTTTGCGGTAGTCTATGATCATCTTTTCCTTTTCTCTTCTATATGATTAGGATGTCTTCTTTCAGGTGTATGAGGAAATCCTTAAGATTCTTTCTCTTCGCCTTATTTTTCGCCAGGTATACTGTATTAGGAGAAAGGATAGTCTTTTCGCGGCTCTCTAATGTTTCCCTTGGTCTCCTTTAGGGTTCTCAAGATCATCTTTCCTATCAATATATCAGTTACCTCTTTTGGCATCTTGATATGATTGAAGCGGGAAAGGGGTAGCAGGAAGAGCGCTTCCTTACTTAGCGTCCAGACCTCTTTCACTTTCTTGAAGCAGTAGGCTCTGTTTTTCTTCTCCTTTGGAAAGTGTTCAGTATCATTGTAGCCAAATTTTTACCGAGCTTGACAACTAAATAATAAAAACATATATTATAACGGAAAAATTGTCTCATGGAACATTTAGCTTAAATGAGGAACAATCAGAAAAGTTAGGAAAGGAGAGGGATTTCTCAAAGTTTAAGTCAGCGAAGATCTATTGAAGGATAAAGAGAGGCTAAAAAAGAAAAATTGCGAGCCATAAAGGAGAGCAAAGTGCAAAAAAAGTCTCTTTTTGAGTTTTTACTCTAAAAGAGATAACCTTAATAAAGGATAGGTAATGTTTAAAAGCATTATCTATCCCTTTTTCTTTACTTTGCAAAGGAGCTTAATAGGAATATCAAGGAAGTAGGATCCAGCGGGCAATGTCTATCCTCAAGGCTTTGATTCGCAAGCTCCTTTAACAAAGTTCCGATAACCTCTCTTATGTTATGAGGAAATTCAATACATTTGGCAACTAATACTTATCAATGAAATTAGATTCTTGATAAGATATAAAGAGCTAAAAACAGGGCGGGGTGAGGAGCAAAGGGAATAAAGAGACCCATTAGCTTGAAGAAAAGAAAATTTTCTTAAGAGAAAACTTGGAATTAAACTTCTCTTCTGAGAGCTTTCAAGGAAGAATGAACATGTTTGCAGTTTGGAGATTGAAGAGGAGTAGAATCAGTTTTCAAAGAAGAACTAATTATGCGGGAGGTAAAATCTGGTGGTCATTGCTGAGAAAAATAATGAAATTGTAAAACTTGACAACGGCATTCTTCTTGTCCGCTTTAACCTAAAGGAGGGTGTTTTTTCTGCTTGGAGGGGCAAGAGAAGGTTCTTGAAAGAAGGGAGATTTGAAAAGGGCCCTGCTATTACCTTCCGAATTGTCAAATTAAAAGATGCTCTCGGTGTCGCCAAGGCAATTGAGGTAAAATACCCCTCTGGTTGCATCTATACGCTTGCACTTTACGAGAAGCTACCGTTCATCTGTATTAAAACGGCCATTCATAACTCAAAATCTGATTCACTTACGCTCGACAAGATCACATCGCTTTCAATCATTGTTGACTTAGGTGTGCCGGCAAATAACTTGCGTACACTTGGTTGTGATGGATTAAATTCTGCCAATAAGCCCAGGACCAGCTATGTATTCCTCGCCGTATCCAATCCAAGGACTCGAGCCGGCGCTGTCTGTGGATGGCTGACTGACAATCAGGCATCTGGGACTATCAGTTCAAGGAAGAGAAATAACATTATAGCCATTGAAGGCCATCTGGAATATGGTAAGTTCTCTCTAAAGAAGGGAGAGAATACCAAAGGCGAAATGTTGGCTATAGGTTACTTTGAAGATATTCTGGAAGGACTTGAAGTATATGCGGATGCCATTGCAAAAACCAACAATATTAAACTGCCAAAACAGCCGTCTGGCTATTGCACCTGGTATCACGCTCGCGCCTTGGATGAAAAACGGATGGCTAAATTAGCGGATTTCTGTAGCAAGAACCTTTGTCAGTATGGATTGGAATTTCTGCAAATAGATGATGGATGGCAAATTAGCGAGCGGGACTACACCACTTATGACCCGAATGGACCTTATCCCAACGGGATGAAGGAAATTGCCAAGATCATCAATTCGCATGGTTTTAAAGCTGGATTATGGCTAATTCCATTCGGCTGGGATAGCAAGAGACTTATATTTTCGGAGCATCAAGATTGGTTTGTAAAGAGAGAGGATGGCTCGGTTTACTCCGTATATTGGGGTGGAGATTGTCTCGATATGTCTCACCCTGAGGCGAGAAAGTTTCTTCGAGAGATTATCAAACAAATCACGAAGGAATGGGGCTATAAGTATCTTAAGATTGATGGGCTTTGGACCGGGATGGCTACCAAGATCCTGTATCCTGAGCCTACATACAGGGAAGACGGATTAGGAGATGCGATATTCTATGATTCTAGTAAGAGCAATGTGGAAGTATATCGAGAAGGGTTGAAACTGGTCAGGGAAGCCGCCGGGGAGAATGTCTTTATACTTGGGTGCACTATTGCTCAGAATATGCGAACTTTCGGTGCTTCGTTTGGCCTGGTAGATGCAATGCGCATTGGTCCTGATATCGATGCCAGTTGGAAGTCTATCTTGGTCTCCGTGAAAATTGGAGCGCACCTGTACTTCTTAAATGGCAAAGTGTGGTATAATGATCCTGATTGTCTAATGTTGCGGGCTCCTCTTACACTCGATCAGGCCCGTGCTTGGGGTTCCTGGATTGCTATCTCCGGTCAAATGAACGTTGTAAGCGAGTGGTTACCAGAACTTCCGCTGGAAAAACTCAATGTTGTAAAACGGACAATACCCAGTCATCAAAAACTTGCTCGACCGATTGATTTGTTTGAATCACCAATTCCACGTATATGGCACCTTCAGGCCGGTGAGGGAAAGGAAAGGCGTGATATTATCGGCTTATTCAACTGGGATGCTGAAAACGAGGTGCAGATTAATGTGAGTTTAGCAAAGCTTAACCTTCCCTCATCCAAAAATGACCAATATGTGGGGTTTGATTTTTGGGAAGACGAGTTTGTACCACCGTTTGCTGGAGTACTTAAAAGTAGCCTCCGACCAAGTTCCTGTCGCATTATCGCAATTCGTCAATTGCTTGATCATCCACAGATTGTGAGCACATCTCGTCACGTAACGCAAGGACTAATAGATATCATCGAAGAAAGATGGGATAAAAAGAAGAATGTGCTTAGCGGAAGAAGCAAAATTGTTGGTGGTGATCCCTATGAACTTCGCATTATTACACCCAGCGGTGCTGATGTGTGGCGAGCTGTATCGGCAAGCGTTTCAGAGGAGGATCAAAAGTCCGGAGTCACTGTGGGAATTAAACAAATACGTTCAGAAGTTCGTGTGAGGATAAAAAGCAGAGAAAGTCGCGAAGTCTCGTGGAGCGTTGCATTTAAGAAGATATAACTTCACCTATTTCGAATTTCCTGTAAGAGGTAGATTCTTCAAGCTAAGTTTAGAAATTGAGAGGTTAGATTCTTGATAACCGAAAAGCTAAAAACAGGGCCATGGGAGGTGAGAAATTAAGAAAATAGATAGGTTCATTAGCCTAGGATAGAAAGACTTTTCAAATCAAAGAAAGAAGTGTTGAAGAATTAATTCCTCTTTTTTCTTAACTTTGACACTTTAAGCCCCAAAATGGTCATTTTAACCTTTGAAACCTGCATAAAATAAGGATTTGATTTTTGAATCCTTTAAAATGTAGTGCCATAATTAAAAGATTAATGTAGTTATTTTGTATGGGGCCAGGAGATCGTTACCACCCCTTACCGCCCAAAAGGTAGAGACATCATCTAAGATGATGGGCGGAAAGCAGGCGAACTCCTCAGGAAGGTCATAACCCAACTCCCTTAGTCTCTGTAAGGGTGGTTTTCCATTCA
>QMPZ01000169.1 GCA_003648815.1 Candidatus Aerophobota bacterium
ATATAACCTGGACTTCAGGGCTACCTTATCCAAAATCTCGTCAAGAGAATCATCCTCATCCTTTCTGGACAGGGAAAGATATTCCCTGATGGTCAGCCCCTCAAATCGAGTTGGCTCCTGCCAGGCCAGGGTTATCCCCAGTTTTGCTCGCTTAGAAAGGGGAAGGTTCGTTATATCCTTTCCCTCAAAGTAGATTCTTCCCTCACTTGGCTTGTATCCGCTCAGGCCCATCAGACAGTAAGCCAGGCTACTCTTTCCCACCCCATTTATACCCAAAAGGGCGTGAATTTCACCTTTGTCTATCTTTAAGTTTACCCTCTTGAGTATCCTCTTTTCATCACGGATCAAGCTCAGATTTTCAACCCTCAGTAGGTTCCCCATTAAATTATCTACCTTCTTTTTAATTTTTTGTTCACCCAAGCGTTAGGTTAATATGTTTGATAGGAAAAGTCTATATTTCTCTCAAATATCGTTTTGGCTACATTATATTACAATATCAGAAAATATCAATCCCATCTTAATTAATCCTTTTTAGATTTCCCCTCAGATAAGAGTCCACTACATCAGCAACTCTTCCACCTGCTTCAGTTACCACCTCAATCCCAAGTTGATTGAAAAATTCTATTGCTCTTGGTCCCATTCCTCCGGCAATTATAACCTCTGCTCCCTGCTGTTTAATAAAATTAGGGGCCTGTCCTGGCTGACCATGGCTTGAATAGTAGGGATTTTCCACAATGGCTATCCTTTTAATCTCATCATCTTCCACTTCCACTAAGGTATAATAAGGACATCTTCCAAAATGAGCGCTTACCTGACTGTTGAGTCCCATATGATCGTTTGAGGCAACGGCAATTTTTTTAGTCATTTTCTCCTCCTAATCTGAAGTTCGTTAAATCCATCAATGGTGTTGGTAAAGAAAAACTTTTGTCTGAGCACTTTTCCAGAAGACCTCATAAAGCAGGCACAGCGAGTAAGTATCTTATTATGATTATATGATTAAATATTCATATAGTATTATAGGTAAAACTTTACCTCTGTCAAGAGGCGAGAAAAAAGAATCAGGAAAGGCTTTACCTACCATCTTGCCTTTTTCTCCTCTTTTCCCTATAATTTTGCTATCAATAGAGAAATTTTGGATGAGGAGAGGAAGTTGATTAAGAGAGAATACATACTTGGCAATGAGGCAATTGCCTATGGCCTGTTGGAGGGCGGAGTGGAGGCAGCATATGGGTATCCTGGCACTCCCTCCTCGGAAATCATGGAAAAGCTGATCGAGCTTTCCCTAAAATACGGGTTTTATGCGGAATGGTCGGTGAACGAGAAGGTCGCCTTTGAGAACGCCGTCGGCTCCTCCTGGGGAGGGAGGAGAGCTACCGTTATCATGAAGCATGTCGGTCTTAACGTGGCCGCTGATCCATTTATGACGCTTGCCTATACCGGGACAAGAGGAGGGTTTGTCCTCATTGTCGCCGACGACCCCTCCTCTCATTCGTCTCAGAACGAGCAGGATTCCAGAAGATATGCTAATTTTGCCCGCATACCCTGCCTTGACCCCTCATCCGTGCAGGAGGCAAAGGAAATGGCCTCCTATGCCTTTGAGCTTTCGGAAAAGTTCAAGACGCCGGTTATGCTTCGGTCAACGACGAGGATCTCCCATGCAAAATCGGACGTGGAGATCGAAGAGGACCTCAAACCAAAGGAAAACTCGCTCGGCGAGTTCGAAAAGGATCCATCTCAGTGGGTTATGGTTCCGGCGAGCGCACGAAGGCTTCACCCTGAATTGAACGAAAAGCAGAAAAAGATAGAAGAGGAGCTCAAAAACTTACCCTGGAACAGGTTAGAACTTTCCAGCTCAAAAATTGGTGTCATCGCCTCTGGAATATCCTATCTTTACACGAGGGAGGCAATAGATTTCCTGAAAATTCCGGTATCTTTGTTAAAGGTCGGAACATACCCACCTCCCGTGAGCCTGATAAATGAGCTTCTGGAAAGATGCGAGAAAGTCCTCATCATCGAGGAGCTTGAGCCGGTACTTGAGGAATTCGTAAGGATATGTGCGGACAGTGGTAAGCGGAACCTACGCATATTCGGCAAACTCACCGGACATATTCCAAGAGAGGGCGAGCTCTCAGTGGATATTGTAAAGAAAGCTTTGGGTAAGGTTTCAGGAAGGGCGTTCAAAAGAGAGAGTGATCCATTGGAAAAGATCAAAGAACTACTTCCACCCAGGCCACCCACTCTCTGCGCTGGCTGTCCCCACAGGGCAACCTTTTACGCGATGAAGAAGGTCTTTGGCAAAAACGCCGTTTATCCGAGTGATATTGGCTGTTATACCTTAGGCCTTCAGATGGGAACTGTGGACACCTGCATCTGTATGGGGGCAAGCATAAGCGTTGCCTCAGGTCTCTACAGGTCAGGGGAAAAGAGGAACATAGTTTGCACCATTGGAGATTCCACCTTTCTCCATACAGGCCTTCCCGGCCTTCTCAACGCCGTCTATAACAGGTCCAACATAGTGGTGGTCATACTCGACAACGGCACCACTGCTATGACCGGACACCAGCCCCATCCGGCTACCGGCATTACAGCTCAGGGAAGGAAAACTCATCAAATCTGCCTTGAACATCTTGTCAAAGCTTATGGAGTCGACTACGTCAGGACAGTGGATCCTTACAAACTGGACGAGCTCATCCAAGCTTTTGAGGAGGCTAAAAAGTGCCGTGGAGTGAGAGTGATAATCGCAAAAAGGCTATGTGCCCTTCTTGCGAGAAAATCTACCCCAAAGGTAAAACAGTTTAAGGTTACCGAAAGCTGCACAAGATGCAAAAGATGCCTCGAAATCGGCTGTCCAGCCCTAACCTGGGATGGAAAGAAGGTATCGATTAATGAAGAGTGCCTTGGGTGTGGGGTGTGCGCTCAGATCTGTCCAACTAACTCGATAAAGGAGGTTGAGGAAGATAAAGATGAAGTTTGACCTTGTCATTGTCGGTGTAGGAGGACAAGGAGTCATCCTCGTCTCGGACATCATCGGAAAATCCGCGGTGAGGGAGGGACTATCTGTCAGAGCAGCAGAAACTCATGGAATGGCACAAAGAGGAGGTTCTGTGGAAAATCACCTAAGGATTGGTCGGGATTTTGGGCCTCTTGTACCCAGAGGAAGTGCTGATGTCCTGTTGGGACTTGAGCCAATGGAGGCGGCAAGATGCCTTCACCTTCTCTCAAGAGACGGGATTGCCATAGTCAACACCAAAAGGGTTCTCCCCGTCTCAGTATCATCGGGGAAACTTGCCTATCCAGACTTAGATGAGTTCTTCGAAGAAGCTAAAAGGATATTCAGGAAGGTTTTACTGTTAGATGCCACCGAGCTGGCAAAAAAGGCCGGAAGCATTCTCGCCACCAACATGGTTATGCTCGGCGTGCTGACAAGATATCTGCCCCTCAAGCAAGAGACCATCATCGAGACCATAAAGGAGTCGGTACCCAAAAAGTATCTTATGGTTAACCTTAAGGCGTTCGAGCTGGGAAAAACAGTGAAGACAAGGTCAATTCAACTTTCCACCTCATCCAAGAAACTGTTATAACATTTCGGCTTTCGTCCTTTCCAGCTTCCCCTGTGATAGACGTAGCTGGCAAGAAGGGGAAAGGCTATCGTCGCCTCACAGAAGACCATCTGTTCGAAACCGCCGCCAATCTTTCCCCAGGAATGTGCCTCTTTTAAGGCTGAACCACGAAGTTTTTGCTGAACATACAAAAGTCAACGACCTTTCCATAACTTTTTCAGTTTCTCCTTGCTTA
>QMPZ01000170.1 GCA_003648815.1 Candidatus Aerophobota bacterium
GCCTGCCATAAAGATAAGAAGGTTACCCTCTCCTAAAGGGTCTGTATCAGGGCAGGTTTCCTCATAAAGAATCTTTGCTCCCAGGCCACTTCCACCAATGTATTTGCGTACTTCTGTCTCTTCTACTTTTTCGACCTCTATTTTCCTATTGGTTAAATTAACTCTTAAAATTTTTCCCTGGTATCCACCCATTTTCTCCTCACCTATTCTCTGGGTCATATCCCAGAAGTCTGGATGCTTCCTCGCAGGTTTTTCGAACCAACTCACCTAACTCTTTACATCTTTTCGAATTGAAACGATAAGCCGGCATAGAAATGCTAATAGCCCCTATCGGTCTTTTTTCATGATTAAACACGCAAGCACCCACACAACGGACCTCTTCCTCTGCTTCACCAGGATCAATAGCAAAATCCCGTTCACGTATTTTTTTAGTTCTTGCTTAAGTTGCTCGGTAATGGTTTTTTTCTGTATACCGAGCTAATCCTTTCTCCTTTATAATTTGATCCACTTCCTCTAAGGGAAGATAAGCCAAAATAGCCTTACCAGCAGCACTCCTGTGAAGCGGATCTCTCATTCCCACAAAAGCCTGAGTTGCTACTGGTTGGGGGGCTTTTGACTATGGCAAGAGAGACTTTTTCTCCTGAATTATAAGTGGATAACTGAATTGTCTCTTTTGTTTTAAGCATAAGTTCAGTGAGAAGAGGCATCACAGTATCTTCAAGTTTTAATCTTTTAAAGAATAAGTTCCCCAATTCAAATAGCCTTATCCCCAAACTATATTTTTGATTGTCTTCCTGCTAAACGTATTTGTAGGAGTTGAGAGTAAAAAGTATATGGGAAACAGTACCCACATTTAATCCCACCTTCCTAGCAATTTCTCTCACTCCTTGGGGGTTCTTCTTTGCTTGCCAGAAAGTCAAGTACCTTTATTGCTTTTTCCAAAGTTAATATTTTCTTGCTGCGCCTCTGGGCCTTCGAATTGGAATTCATCTATCCTATATTGTTTAAATATAATAAACAATGTTTACTTTTTAATAAGATTATATAACTCACCTTATAGCTGTCAACAAGTTATATAGAGTTAGAGTCTATGTCAAAACCTGTGGTGAAAATTTCATGGGGGAAGGCCCCAACATTATTTTCTTTGCATAAAGCTCTGTATCTCTCATACCAAAACTTACCCTTTTTAAAAGTTTTACTACCACATTGTAACCCTCTACCTTTCCGTTAGAGCTTTTTGAGATAAAGTGGTTTAGTATCTCTTCTTTCCATCTCTCAAGAGATATTTGCCATTTTCTTAATGCTGGCTACATTTTGTAGGTTTTCATCTCCTCTAATATACTCTCAAGTATCTTTTGAGCTTCCTGGTAGTTTTTTGCCTTGTAAAGGGACCTTACTTTTTCCTTGAAATGATAGAAAACTCTTATGTTGTCGTGTCGGGACAAAATCTTCTCTGTCAACCCCGGGGTAAAATTGTCATCGATATTAAGGAGTTTTTGAAGTTGTTTTTGCATGGGTACCCTCCTTTCTCTTAAGTTTTTGTTTGGGGTGGGTACCCATTTTAACATAAGTTTTGTTATTTTTCCACCCATATTTTTGAAAACCACTGGATTCATCAAATTCCTTCTTAGAGCAGGATAGCTCTTCTCACCAAACATTTTCTTACCACAATTTTTATTATACATCCCTAAAACTTTGACAAATTCAGGAATATTTCTATATTTACAAGTAGAAAGTATCGCAAAAGGAAAAAACCATTATGGTAAAAATAAACGAATATATTGTAGCAGATCCAAAAGTCTTAGGAGGAAAACCAGTAATTAAGGGGACGAGAATATCTGTTGCCTTTATCCTGCAGCTTCTTGCCTCAGGAATGAGTGTAGAGGATATTTTGAAAGGCTATCCACATCTTACCAGAGAGGCTATTCTTGCAGCTATAGATTATGCAGCAGATACAATTGAGCATGAGAGGATACTGGAGGTAGGCTAGTTCAGTGTTAAGAGTTCTTGCTGATGAGAATATCCACTCCGAGATAATTGCCTATCTTAGAGATAACTGCGATGTCTTAGCTGTAGCTCAAGAAAAATCTCTTACCGGATGCTCTGATTATAAGTTAGCTCAAGTTGCTGGCAAAGAGAGAAGAATAATAATTACTGCAGATAAGCACTTCGGACAGTTAATCCAGCTTCATGCTGAAAAGGAAAAGCTTGGCCTAATTCTGTTAAGATATGCTTTCTTTGATATAGAGAAAATAAAGGCAGGATTAAACAAAGCTATTGGTGAGATCAAATCGAAAAATCTTGATAAAGAATCTTTCGTAATTGTTCTTGATGAGAGAAAAATGAGAGTGAGGCGCTACTAAGAGGCCTTTTTGAAAACTGTTCTCCTTGTTAGCGTCTTTGGGCAGGCAGGAGATATGGATCAGTAATTTACCTTTTTAGTCCAGAAAGGGCAATTGTTATAACGTTTAGCTTGCAAGAAGTCTTCCTCCTATCATCTACTAACTCCTCCTTGATTATTAGGTCAAGGAAGAATTTTAACATCTTTTTATTCTTTTTGTATCTTTTTAACTCTGGAATTTTCTCCGGCGTTTCCTATGGAATTTATTATAGCGTTGAGGTGATACTCTTTTGCATCCCTGGCAAGAAGATCCTTACCTGTATCAATTACAGTGAGTTTTTCACTGAACTTAGATAAGCCTTGAATGAGAGTATCGATACTTCCTTTTTTAAGATCTTCCAGACGTCCCAAATTGCAGATTACCTTCTGGTGGACTTTACCTTTTTCCCGACAGGTCTTAACTATCTGCAGGTACTCTCTTTTGGTTCCATCCCGACGGTAAAAGGTCTTTTTTCTTATAAACATGGCATTTTAATTATGCCACATATATACTTTTTCAAGGAGCAATAACTACATTAATCTTTTAATTATGGCACTACATTTTAAAAAATTCAAAAATCAAATCCTTATTTTATGCAGGTTTCAAAGGTTAAAATGACCATTTTTGGGCTTAAAGTGTCAAAGTTAAGCAAAGGCTTCAAGACCTTAGGAAATTACATTTTTGTACTCTTTGAAACCCTTTATTTATGCGGGTTTAAAATTTCGTGAAGACCTGATGGCGGCACTGTTTTTAGGATAGGCAGTTTTAGGAATTATTAGGTGTGGTAGTGAGTTGGGCATCCCCCACCTGAGAAGTTTTCCTTATATTAACAGAATTTTTTCTCTATCTCACTAAAATGAAAAGGTTTTATATCCAAAACAGGAGTTCCATCAACCATATCAAGCCACCTTACATAAAGGATATTATCTTTTACTTTAAGCAGTTTCAGTATTGAAAGTCCAATTGGATTTGGTCTTAATGGGGATCCGGTGGCAAAAACTCCCCTAACATTACCATCCCTTGCTGTTTGGACAAGCTGGTATCCTTTAGATTTATGAAAGATAAAAATAACTGCTATATGTGAAAACCTCTCAATTCCTTTAAGCCCATCCTTAAACTCTTTAAAAATCTCTATCTTGCCCTCTACTTCAGATACTTTCCAGTGAAAAGGAACATCTTCTAATTTTTTTAGCTTACAGTGAACTACACCAATTGGTTTAAATTGATGGATCATTTTAAGGCCTCCATTAGTAATAATAGCATAACAGTTAAGAAATGAAATTCTCTTTTTTGTGTTAGTATTTATGTGGATGCCGGAGATGAAGGTGATGGGTCCCCAGCAAAATTTCTACATTTTGGGACATTTTTTCTTTCATAGCTTGTGTTAAAACAAAAAATGGCAAATTTTACAAA
>QMPZ01000171.1 GCA_003648815.1 Candidatus Aerophobota bacterium
GCCTTTCGCGTGGACTCGACGACGAGCCTTATGTTGTTCTTTTCGGCATACTCAAAGACCTCCTGAGATACCTTAACATATCCATAAGCGCCGGTTCCTATTATCAGGACGGAGGGCTTTTCCTCTATAACCTTATCAATATCTTCTTTATAGACGCTATGCCCTTCTTTTCTCCACCATTTCTCAACTCTATCAGGATATATCATGACATCTGAGTTGTAAACTTTGCCGTCGATCATGATTGAGCCAAAATCATAAGAGTCTATTCTCATCTTTGCTCTCCTTGCTATTTTCCCCTGATCTTTCTTTCCCATCTTCACCCTTCAGGATTATCTTCCAGGGTGATGTTCTCCTTAACTTGAGCGAACTTTGCCTCACCTATCCCTGGAACTTTCTTTAGCTCGGAAAGGTCCTTAAAACCTCCGTTTTTCTTGCGGTATTCGATGATCCTTTTAGCGAGGACAGGACCAATTCCCGGAAGAGAGGTCAGCTCATCTAAGGAGGCGGAATTTATGTTAACTTTGCTTTGTGGAACTTGAATTTCCTCCTTATCCTTTAAAGGAGAACTCAAACTCAGTCCTCTTAAATCCGCTAAGGGAAGAGGTCCTCCCGCCATCTTGATCGCCTCGATGGTAGGGCTTCCCTCTGGTAAGGCATACCAGCCTGGTTTCTTTACCGCACCGCTGACCTTTACCTTGATCAGCTTATTGGGCGAGAAAGAAAGCTGGGAATGGGGTATTCCTCCCAAAAGCTTAACCCCTAATCCAACCAACAGCGCCGCCACTATGAAGAAAACTACCCCTTGCTCTTCTCGGGTAAGATTCCACATAGCTGGTCGCTCTTATTCCACCACTATGTTCACTAACCTGTCGGGAACGTAAATAATCCTTTTGATTTTCTTTTCCTGTGTGTATCTTTTTATCTTCTCTCGATGTAAAGCCAACCGCTCCACCTCTTCCCTTGCCATTCCTGCCTGGACGCAGATCTTGTCCCGGAGCTTTCCGTTGACCTGGATTACCACGGTCACCTCATCCTCTTTGAGAAACTCTTCCCTGTAGGAGGGCCACCTTTGTTTTACAACACTTTCCTCATATCCCATTCTCTGCCATAGCTCCTCGCAAATATGAGGAGTAAAAGGAGACAAAAGCAGGACGAGAATGGCAAGCGCTTCCCGATAAACGGAAGTTCCTTTATCTGGAAACTGGTAAAGAAAATTAACCAGCTCCATAAGGGAGGATAGGGCGGTGTTAAAATGATACCTTTCTTCGATGTCCTCGGTGACCTTTTTTATCGTCTTGTTCACCATATGCTGAAGTATTCTTTCCTTTCCCTTTAATCCTGAACGATAGATCTCCAAAAATTCAGCCCTCACCTTCACCTTCTCTTGACCACTTCTGTCCAGTTCCTCGTTGACCAGCCTCCATACCCTTCTTAGGAAGCGATTTATACCCTCCAATCCTTGCTCCTTCCATTCCAGATCAACCTCAGGAGGAGCAGCGAAAAGGATAAATCCTCGCACTGTATCCACGCCAAATCTCTCTATCATCTCACCAGGATCCACCACGTTGCCCTTCGACTTGGACATCTTTGCCCCATCCTTTATCACCATTCCCTGGGTAAGTAGTCTCTTAAACGGCTCTCCCACCTTGATAAGTCCCAGATCCCGAAGAGCCTTGATGAAAAAGCGGCTGTACAGAAGGTGAAGGATGGCATGTTCTATCCCTCCGATATATTGATCCACAGGCATCCAGTAGTTTACCTCCTCAGGATCGAAGGGAAGGCAGTCATGCTTTTTGCTCGCGTAGCGCAGGAAATACCATGATGAATCCACAAAGGTGTCCATAGTGTCCGTCTCGCGTCTTGCCGGTGCACCACATCGGGGGCATCTGCATCTCACGAAGGAGGAAACCCTGCTTAAAGGAGAGCCCCCTTTTCCGGTGATCTTGACATCCGAAGGAAGGAGGACCGGAAGGTCTTTTTCGGGAACGGGCACCGTCCCACACTTCTCACAATAAATGATAGGGATTGGCGTTCCCCAATAGCGCTGGCGGGAAATACACCAATCTCGAAGCTTATAATTTACCTTAGGAGTGGCCATCCCCTTAGCCTGCATCCATTTACTTATCTCTTCTCGTCCCTTCTCACTGGGAAGGCCGCTAAATTGAGCTGAGTTCACCATCTCGCCTTCCTCTACATAAGCCTGGCTCATCGTCTCCTCATTGAGATTTGAGCCAGGAGGACGGATGACCACTCTTATAGGAAGGCCATATTTTTTGGCAAACTCGAAGTCTCTCTCATCATGAGCAGGAACGGCCATAATGGCTCCTGTACCATATTGCATAAGTACATAATTAGCTATCCAGATGGGTATCTTTTCCTGATTTACAGGATTTATCGCCCAGAAGCCACTGAAGATTCCCTCCTTTTCAACTTCTCCTTTTTTCAACTGATCCTTTTTCATTCGCTCCACTGCATCTTTTATCCCGGGATTTCTTACAAGAATTTTCTCCAGGAGAGGATGCTGGGGAGAAAGCACCAGATAAGTGGCTCCAAAGATGGTATCAGGCCGGGTGGTGAACACAGGAATCGGGGTGAGGTCATCGGATAATCTAAAGTTGATCTCCATCCCATAACTTCTTCCAATCCAGTTGACCTGCATCTTTTTGACCGTGGAAGGCCAATTCCTCAAGTTTTCGATCTCCTCAAGGAGCTCATCTGCATATTGGGTAATCTTAAGAAACCATTGGGTAAGTTCTTTCTGCGATATTTCAGTATCACATCGATAACAGCGACCATTCACTACCTGCTCGTTGGCAAGGACGGTCTGACAACTTGGACACCAGTTAGCAGGGGCTTTCTTTCGATAGACCAGTCCCATTTCATAAAATTTTAGGAAGAACCACTGGTTCCATCGATAATAATCCTCATTACAGGTGATTACTTCCCTATCCCAGTCATAGGAAAGACCTAACTCCTTAAGCTGTCTCTCTAAAACCCTTATGTTATCATAGGTCCATTTTTGAGGATGGATATTTTTCTCTATGGCCGCGTTTTCGGCGGGAAGACCAAAGGCATCGAATCCAATGGGATGAAGGACGTTGTAGCCCTGCATTAACTTATATCTTGCCAGGACATCTCCTATGGTGTAATTTCGTATATGTCCCATATGGAGGGTTCCCGATGTGTAAGGAAACATCTCCAGGACATAGTACTTCCTTTTATTGCTTCTTTCACAGGAAAAGACCTTATTTTCCTTCCAGAACCTTTGCCACTTTTTCTCAATCTTGCGAGGTTCATAATCGGAGTTCATCTTTACCCCTTTATTTTAGAAAAGGCCGAGGCATTTGCCTCGGCTTTAATGAATCTCGTCCATCTCAGTGGAGCCGACGATAGGATTCGAACCTACAACCTGCTGATTACGAATCAGCTGCTCTACCATTGAGCTACGTCGGCATAATATAATAATGCCGAGGCGCGGAATCGAACCGCGGACACCAGGATTTTCAGTCCTGTGCTCTACCAACTGAGCTACCTCGGCAATCAGAGCTTTAAAGAAAAACATTCCTTATTTTTATTCGACATCGCAGGGTAGAAATGGCGGGGCCGACGGGACTCGAACCCGCGACCTCCAGATCGACAGTCTGGCATTCTAGCCAACTGAACTACGGCCCCTTTAGTGGGCGGCACAGGGCTCGACCCTGTGCCCTCTGCCGCGTGAAGGCAGCGCTCTCCCGGCTGCGCTATCCGCCCTCAAGTCATGTCATGCTGGCTCTCGGTCAAGTGAACTCC
>QMPZ01000172.1 GCA_003648815.1 Candidatus Aerophobota bacterium
GTAGGCTAAAGGGCGCGGCTACTTTAATAGGTAAACAAGGAAGGCTATCCCAGCGAAAAATATTATCTCTATAAGTATCACCCTGGACAGCATTTTCTTAGCTTTATAATATCCAATTTTAGGCCTGCTCATCTATGGACTCCTTTTTCTCATCCTTTTTCCAATAGTCAACGAAAAATGCCGCAACTGTTCCTATAAATAGCCCTAAGACTCCGCTGATTAAGATATTCTGTTTTTTGCGTGGCTTAATGGGATATTTCGGTTCAGTGGCTAAGCTAACAATTCTCACCTCACCGGTCTTCATAGTACTGGCAATACGAGCGTCTTCTAATTTTTGCGAAAGCAGATTGTAAGTGGACTTTGCTATATCAATAGCCCGCTCTATATCTGTCAGTTTTAGTCTCTCAGCTTCTAATATTGCCCGGAGATCCTCAAGTTCTTTTGAATATTCCTGGATATCTTCATTCAGCTGTTTCCTCTCCTCCAAAAAAGATCGAATGGAAACAGTGGCATTAACTAATTTTTTCTCCAGTTCTCTTGCCATTGGACTTCTGAGACTGCCAAGCTGCACTTCCCTCATCTTGGATAAATTTGCATTGACCACAGAGATTAATTTCTCATATTCTAACTCGTCATTTGAAAGTTGTTTTGAAAGCTCAGCTAACAATTCCTTAAACTTCATAATGGCTGTCTCTAACTTCACTGCCTCCTCTTTTAAGATATCTTGAGAGATATTCAAATTTATTAATCTTTGCTTCAGGTTTTCATAAAGGGGATTCACCTGTTCACTTTCTAATTTTAAGTTACTTAACGAAATTGCTTTGCTTCTTGTAAGCTCAGCCAAAAGCTGATTTAGATACTGATCCTCAGTTATGGACTTATGGAGGACAAGGATCTTGCTTTGATTCCTTAGTTCTTCTTTTATCTTTTTAGCCTCCCACTCCTGTCTAAGCTGGGTAAGCCTTATATCTGCTAATCTTGACTCATAGGCGCTTATTTCACTACTCACTAACTCGGGAAGCCATATTCTGATTTCTGCCCTTATGCTCTTAAGCGATCGATCAATTTCAGATAGCCTTGCCTTAAACTCCGCTATTTTGTCTATTTTATTACTGACCTCTTTTTCCAATATGGGAATTTTACTCTTCGTCTCAAAGACCTTCTTTTTCTCCTCAGCCTCATTCAATTTCCTTTTAACGATTTCAAGTTGAGCCTTGATGGCGCTTTCTGAATGTATGGTGTTTTGAATGCCTGATTCTTTATTTTCTTTTATAAACAGCTGGGTCCAGGTATTGGCTATCTCCCTGGCCATTTTTGGATCATTGGATTCCACCTTTATCTCTATTAAATCAGCACCTTTCACGGGCTCTGCCACCATCATCTTTTCCAGCTCATCAGGAGATAATTTTTCACCGGAAGCCTTTCTAAGGTCCAAAATATCAATGACCTTCTCTTCCAAGGAAGAGCTTTTCAAAAGACCAATATAAGTTTCAGGGGAAAATACCTGAGGTGTTAAGGTGCGAAGATTTATGTATCCCTCAATGGTCATGCTTTTAGAGATAACCGCTGGGGCGAACTTGGGAATCAACAGAACTGTTTTTGCTTGATAAACCGGTTTTAAAACGAAAAAACTTATCACTGCTGCACCTATTATTGCTGACAAAGTCACCAAAATGACGATCCATTTTCGTCTCAAAAGAACCTCAATGTAATCCCTCAGATCAACTTCATCGTACTCATTCATCTTCCTCTCCAAAATGATCACTCATCACTAAAAAGCCTGAATCCTATCTCCCTCTTTCCGGAAGAGTGAGTTATCTCGGCCAGGTGAAGTCTTTGAAAAGTGCGTGCGACTTTCCCTAATTGTTCATCCTGTAAGCTATATCCCAGATATCTTTCAAGGCTTTCCGTGCTTAGCTTTCCCACTCCGCTCGTCTGGTCAACGGATATTATCAAAAGAAGGTATAACCTAATCTCCTCAAGGGACATTTTTTTCCACAACTCTTGCCCAATTATCCTTCGCAACAGTTTGCGCTTATTTATTTTCATCACATCTACCAGCCAGATTATAAGATAAATAATCATTTTTGTCAAGGAAAATAGGATAAATAGACATCCTCAGGTTGACAGAAGGCAAAATACAGATATAAATACAGGGGAAAAGGATAAAATATGGGCATAGGAAAAAGACTGAAGGCACTGAGGAAAAAGTTAGGCTTAACTCAAAAAGAGTTTGCCGAGCGGGTGGAAGGTAAAATTGATTATACCTATATTGGAAAGATAGAAAGGGAGGAGCAGTATCCATCACTTAAAATGCTGCAGAGGATAGCTAAGGCCTTTTCTGTCCCTCTCAGTTATTTTTTTGAGGAAGAAAGTCCGCTGGAGTCCCTTGAACTTCTGCCACAAGAGCTTAAGGAATTGCTCAAGGACAAAAAAAGACAGGATTTATTGAGGAAAACTCAAAGGCTGACCAAGCGAGACCTCAGCCTGGTAATGCAGATAATCGATGTCCTCAGCCAGACTCCTCCTTCAAGGGAGTTAGAGGTAGCGGAAGAGAAAGCTCCGTATGAGGCAATGGATGAGGAGAAAAGAAAATACTTGATTGCCAGGATTCAGAAAGTCCTCGCTGCCCCTACCACTTTATCCTCGCAAGAGCCCTGGCTAAGGCAGTGTCTTAAGATCGCCCTGAAAGCTCTTGAGAGGCCAACCTGATTTTTTCCTCTCGATATATCACGCCTTCCCTCACCGACCTTTCGCCCAAATCTAATAAAATCTGCCTAATGTATATCCATGTCTTCCTGTTCTTTCCCTGAAACTGAGAAGTGGAATGACTTGACAAACTAAAAGCATAATATAACATAATGCAGAAAAGAGTTCCTTAAAATAAAAAGCTTTACGGCTTGATTGAAGAAGCCAAAAATAAGGCCACAAGGAGGTGAGAGAAAAAAGTAAGAGCATTGGCCTGGGAAAAAGCCTTCCAATTGGAAGGGACTTTCAGGAAAGGTTAGATAAGAAGGGAGAAAGAAATGAAAAAAGGTAAGCATTTGGCAGGAATAATAAGCATAGTGATGATCTTAAGTTGTCTCGCCACAGGGATAGCTTCATCTCAAAGCTATGTTCCTCCAGATGAACCACCTTACAAGGGAATAGAGCTCACTGTTCTTTGTGACTCGGGACATAACTTTATTCCCTGGGTATCAAAGACAGATCCCGAACTTAACAACGTTCCCCGAATTGAACATCTTTTGGGGGTGAAACTTAACTGTGTTGCTAAAAGTCCTGATTTATTTCCCACCATCATGGCGGATTTGGTCTCTGGAGCTGGGCACTACAACATCATCGTCTACTTTCCCCCTCACAACGGTGATTTAATGGGAGGTGATTGGCTGGTACCTTTAAATGACTATATCAAAAAATATCCGGTCTTCTGGAGCGACATCTACCCCATCTATCGGTATCTGTACTGTATGTGGGGAGATAAGATCTATGCCCTTCCTTATGATGGTGATGTGCTGATGCTCTACTATAGAAAAGACCTTTTCAGCGATCCGAAGATAAGAAGCAAGTTTAAGGAAAAATACGGCTACGACCTGGCCCCTCCCAAGACTTACAAAGAATATAACGACATTGCTCGATTTTTTACTGGATGGGATTGGGATCATGACGGCAAACCCAATTATGGAACAATAGAGGATGTAAAGGATTTAGGATATGGTCCCTGGTTAACCCGGTTTGCTTCCACTGGAGGGATATTTTTCGATGAAGATATGAATCCCCAGATAAATAC
>QMPZ01000173.1 GCA_003648815.1 Candidatus Aerophobota bacterium
CGATTCTATGCCTAATACTGTCATCTACGTCTACTCTGATATACCTGTAGCAGCCAGTGCCTTCTGTAAATTTAGGGTGGAACCAAGGACAATAAGGATGCTTTTTAGCAAACTTCTTCGATGCCCTGATAGGACAGATAAACTTGTGGCGCCACCTCTGTTGATGCTTATCGTAAAATACTCCTCTTGGTTTTATTTCAAAACCGGCAATGCAGATGGGTACCCCTTTGGAGGAGAGTTTGGTAGTGGAAGGTACCCCACCCCTTGGATTTTTGGCAATCACAGGCTTTGCTTTCATTGTGCCCAGGATATACTCAAGGATAGGGGATGAATCAAATTCAGAATCTCCAATAACCGCTTTGGGATGAAGGCCTAAAACATCCTTTATGTACCGCAAGTTCTGGATAGCTAAAGTGCTTCCATGAACATTAGCCGGTTTGGTAACCTCTATAAGAGGAAGCTCAGTTTTTGCATCATTGATGATATGGTTTCTGTAGCCCCAAAAGTACTGAACCCTCTTATCTTTGCCGGTGAAGATAGCATATGCTCCTAACCTTGCATCAGGATCTCCTTTTGGGATGCGTTTCTTGTCGAATCTGTTTTTCACGTTGGTTTTCAGGTTGTTCTCTTTCACGTTTGCTTTAACGGGACAGGTATCAATAGAGAGGTATCTTCCCTTGATTTCACCTGAAGATATAAGGCATTTGACTAAATTTTCTCTTATTCTCTGCAGAAGCTCATTATCCTCGTTTCTTAAGAAATATGAGAATCTCTCTACTGGTGGAATAACACCAGGCTCGAATCCCAAAATATAGGCTAAAGAGGGTCGCTCTAAAAGTTCTATCTTAAGATCAGTTAAAGTGGGAAGCCCACGCAGGTTCCTGAAAATCAAGGCTCGGATGATGCTCATCTTATCTGCAGGTTTTCTACCTCTTGATTTTGGTCTTTGTATACCTTTAAGGTTCAGAATATCGAAAAAGGCTTCAAACTTTCTTAATCGGTCTTGAGATAAGAGTTCTGGGTGGAATAAAAGTTTCTGTTTCAATTTCATCCTCCCTCTTCCAATTTTGTGAAAGGCGAGAAAATTTTTCTCTAAAGATAATACCACAGGAGAGGGAGGAGGTAAAAAATTAAAATCCTGTGAAGGAAATTCAAAAAGAATTTGATCAAAATCAACCTTAAAAATTCAATAGGTTTTCACAAAATGTGGTGTGGAAAATTTTTGCCCTCCACCCATCTAAAAAGAGGGCAAATTTTAGCAAAAATTGAAAAATTGACCTTTGAAACCCTCGTCTGATAAGGATTTTGACATAGGAGGGCAAAAGAAAGAATAGGGTATTCGGAAATACAGTAATAAAGCCAATTTTCGAATTTTGTGAAAGGCACAAATTACTTAATAAGGAGTGACAAAATGACGACTACAGGAATTGTATTAACCATAGCAATAATAGCGGTTATATTTATTATAATTATTGTACCCATTTATCCCATAACTGAGTCATTTCCAGTAGAAAAAAAGAGAGAAGTGCCTCTTAAATATGAAGTACGCGAAAGTTATATTACACCTGTGGGTATTCTTGATTGGGAATTAGAACATGTTACCGTAGTAGAAAATGTAGATGAAAAAGGAGGGACTTTTACAGTAAGTTCAAAAGTTTATGACGGGGATAGGTTAGTCTATCATGCAAGTGATAGGAAATACATTGGTGTTGGACAGAAAGTAAAGTTCGTTTTTAAAACAGAGGGTTTGAGTTATTCTACTGACTGGAGGGATAGATATTCTGTACATCAGGAAGTAGTTCCACCAACTAAAATAGAGTCGTTTGTTGCTACTAATCATAAAACAGAATACGTAAATTTGATAGCTTACATCCAACACAAAAAAGGCGAGATATCTTACTTATGGGGACAAAAAGGAAGGTGATAGGTAATTGACCAATGATTAAGAGTTAACGATGGCTATCTGGTTGAATTAAAGGCTTTTGGTGAGTCAAGTTTGAGAATTAGCAGGTCCTCTATATATGTAGCTATAGTCAGAAAGAGTTCTCTCGGAAAATAAGGTTAAAAAAGTGGGAAAATAAGAGAAAATAGCTAAAATTTTCAAACCTAAACCGAAAACCGCTCTTTCTCAACTAAAGGAAAATTTTTAAGGGGAAAAAGCTAAAATAAGGCGCACCTTACTTGTGATTGCAAAAAACTACTTTACCTAAAATTACAGAAGGTTAACCGGTTTCTACCAGTTTTCCTCCTAGCGTAAGTTTACTACGCTAAATTCAAAGATGCTTAATTGTAGCGAATTATAGACGATTTTTGCGTATATACTAAACGCTAATTTTTTCTACAATATCAAATAGCTTTTTTCCAGTCTCATCCATCTCCTCAAGTTGCACCTCAACTCGAGGTTTGCCTTTCTTACCTGTGAAAGAAAGAGAGACTGATTCTCTAATATTCCCCAAATGGTTGAGAATGTCATCAAGGCTCATCTTTATGCCAGCATCATGTACCTTTTTTCTTAAAATTTCTGCCAGCAATAATCCTAAAAGACAGATAAAGGTATGCACCTTTATCTTCTGATCTGTCCAGTGAAACTGGGGTTTTACCGCAAGATAATAGGGATTTTTTAAGTGGCGAAACACTTTTTCTATCTTGCTTTGTCCGTGATAGGCCTCTATTATCTCTCTATCGCTTCAGCTATTCCTGTTTGTGAAAAACACCTTTTTGCCAAAAATATCATCTATTATTCTTCTTTGTTTTTGTCCTTCATCTATCCGATACTCTATGGTATATCCACTTTTGCATTTAGGAGCCCTTTTAACCTCAACCTTAATAGCATCTTTTATGAGCCGGCCAGAGAGGATATTCTCTATCTGCTTTTCTAACTCTTTTCTGTCTCTCTTTTTAGCCTTTGGTGAGGCAAGCTTTTCTTTCAAATTTTCTAAAAGGGATACCTTTTTTGTTAATCTCTTTTAAGATAGTATGATATAAGTTGTGCACCCCCTGGAGGTTTGATAAACTCCATAGAAAAAGGGGGGTGCACCATGTACCACCTTGGTATAGATCATCATAAAAGGTTCTGCCAAGTGGCAGTGAGGGATAAAAAGGCAGGGTTCACATCAACTGTAGAATGGCTAACGAGAAGACATCTTTTGAGGTACTTAAAAGACACCTTAATGGTAATGAACCGTTAAGAGCGGTTATAGAAGCAGGACGCAACTGGGGAGTTATGTATGATCTGCTGGAGGAAGTTGGAATAGATACTACTGTTGCTCATCCATTAAAGGTAAGGGCAATTGCCGATGCCAAGATAAAACATAACTCAATAGATGCAAGGACATTAGCTCATCTTCTACGTGCCGGTCTTATCCCACAAGTACATGTTCCGCCAAAGAATGTGAGAGAGCAAAAGAATCTTTTACGACACAGGCTTTGGCTTGTTAAACTCCAGACCATGACAAAGAACAGAATCCACCAGCTTCTGGATAGAAACCATGTTAAACCACCAAAGGTTACAAATCTTTTCGGCAAAACTGGTAGAAGATTCCTTAATGAACTAAATCTTTCCGGAATTGATACAAAACTTTTAAAAAATCACCTTGATATCTTAGATGAGCTGCATAGGCACATTAAAAGAACCGAGGATTGGATCGATGAAGCACTGGAGGATAACCATTACATTCCCATCTTAAATACACTTCCTGGTTTTGGGAAAATCTTCTCAGCCC
>QMPZ01000174.1 GCA_003648815.1 Candidatus Aerophobota bacterium
CTCCATAACCAAGGATGGCCAAATTTACCTGGGGAAAAAATGGGTAAAAAAGGAAAATCTAATCCCGCTTTTGAAAAAGGAGCTGAAGGGAAAAGAAGGATTGGTAGTCATTAACGCTGACAAGGCCGCTCTTCATGGCAAGGTGGTGGAAATTATGGATTTAGCCAAACAAGCGGGGACGGTAAAACTTGGCATCCTTACCCGTCCGAAGGAAGGGATAAAGAGATGATAAAAAGGGAAGGGAAAATAGAACCATTTAAACTTGCCCTCCTGATTTCCTGTATCGTTCACTTCTCTCTTATCGTCTTATTTCCCGGGATGAAGACTCCCCTGAAGGTTTCCCCTGAGTACCTTGAGGTTTCTTTAATTCGAGTTCCTCCAAAGCGCATCAGCGGCCAGGCTTCTCAGATAAAAGAGGTAAAGAAAGTTCCCACGGTAAAGAAAATGCTAACCTTAAAGCTTCCTCCTCTTAAAAAACCTCCCTTGCCCGGCCCAAAGCTTCCCATTCTTCCTCCTTACGCAAAGGTCAAAGATGAGGTAAAGATCTCCACTCCCGCTCCTGAGCTCGAGCTTCCTTTCAAAAGAGAGATGGAATACTCCCCTTATCCACCCCGATTTTTTATGGAAAGGGGAAACAGGGGGGTAGAATATGGGATTCCCAAGGAGGGTTATCTACCTCCCAGAGCTACCCTACTCCCAGAAGAGGAGCTCGCTTACGAGGGAGAACAAGCTCCATCAAAGGGGACAGCCTTCTCACCGATCAAAGGACCGCTGGGAACAAGAAAAATCTTAAGACAGGTCGAACCTGTTTATCCAGAATGGGCGGAAAGACAGGGAATAGAGGGTTCGGGAGAACTGAAGTTATGGGTACTTCCCAGTGGTGAGGTCTGTGACATAGAGGTGGTACATACATCGGGATGGACAAAGCTTGATGAGTGTGCTGCCCAGGCCTTAAGACAATGGAGGTTCGAGCCTATTCAGGAAAAAGAAGTGCAATGGGGCATAATTTGCTTTTATTTCAGGTTTAAGAAATAAAAGACAATGCTTGAAGAAAGCCCATTAGTAAAGAAAAAGCAGGCTACTTTTCGATCAAACGAAGTAGCCTGCTTTTCCATTTATTTATTTTCTAAGATGATGAGGATCGGTAATCCTTTGAACCTTCTTTATCTTCCTTTCACGAGAGATCTTCTTCAGTCCGTTTAAAAGTTCCTCGTATTCCTCCCTGTCGACAGGAATGTCAACAGGCTTTCCCTTCTTTCCTGACAGGATAAGGGCGTTGATGAACTCCACGCTCCAGATACCTTGCTCTCCTGGGGCAATGAGCTCTTCTTTAAAGAGGATTGAGCGACAGAAATTCCGGATGATCTCCTTGTGACCGGTCTCGCACTGGGGAAGCTCAAGCTTTTCCTCAACAACCTCTGGGCTTGCCCACATCTCCTTTGTCGAGAAGGTAAATTCCGGAATGGACGTTTTCAAGGAGTAAAGCTTAAGTAAGCCGCCCTGATAGACCATCTTTCCATTGTCACCGCAGATTTCCATAAAGCTTGTATGGGGAGCTTCATTGGTGGTGGTATAATAATAACCCCAAGCTCCATTTGGATACTCCAGGAGGGCAGTTGCCTCATCCTCGACCTCTATGTTGTGAAGTCGAGTGCGCACTTTTGCCGTGACCCTGCTGGGCATACAACCTAAGAGAAGGAAAAGATCAATACCATAAGGAGCCTGGTTTATGAGCACTCCTCCTCCCTCTCCTTTCCAGGTTGCCCTCCAGGTGGCGCTATCATAATAGGCCTGAGAGCGGTAATTTGGCTCGATCATGCAGGTTCGCCTTATCTGTCCCAGCCTTCCACTTTCCATGATCTTCCTGGCCAGCCTCACCTGAGGTAAGGTCCTCTGTTGGTACATTACCGAAAAGACCACACCGCTTCTTTGAGCCTCTTCCACGAACCTGTCCGCATCGGATACGGACACAGCGATAGGCTTTTCGGAAAGGCAATGAATTCCCCTCCTCATTGCAGCTATTCCGATCTCAGGATGAAAATAATGAGGGGTGGCAATGAGGACCGCATCGACAAGCTTGCTCTCCAGAAGCTCCTCGTAGTTGGTGAAACCCGGGACCCCGTATTCTTCGGAGATCTTCTTATTTATCTCTGCATCAACATCTGATACTGCGGTAAGCTCTGCCTCCTGAACCTCCTTTATGCTCCTGAGGTGTCCCTGGCCCATTCCTCCCAGGCCAATCACCCCGAATCTGACCTTTTCCATCATCTCCTCCTTATCTTGATGAGTTACTTTCAAGGCTACTTTAGCCTATAAGTGTTCAAGAACGCGGATTAATAAACAGCTTTATACATTGCGATGATATTTTCAGGAGGAATTTCTTTAAAGAGCACATTAGAAGGACCGATGACAAATCCTCCATTTACATTACAATTTTTGATAAGGTGCCTTACTTCCCTCTTCACATCTTCTGGAGAACCAAAGGGAAGAGTTCTCTGTAGGCTCACTGCACCATGTAAGACTAATCTATCCCCGTATTTTTTCTTTATCTCAACAGGGTCCATGCACTCAGGCTGGATGGGATTTAAGATATCTACCCCTATCTCAATTAGATCCTCAATAATTTCCCTTACATCTCCATCAGTATGCATATATATCTTCAGTTCGGGATTCATCTCCTTGAGTTCCGAAAGTAGCTTCCTCATTCTTTCCTTGTCAAATTTTCTCCATATCTTAGGCGACATTATAAGGCCATTCTGCATGCCAAGATCGCCGACAATGCTTATCATATCAACGCCTGCTTCTACAAGGGCCCTGCAATAAGCGGTGTCAAAAGAATATATCCTTTCGTACATCTCTTCTATCAAATCAGGATTTATTAAATAATCCATCAAGACGTTATGCATACCCCTCAACAGCCAGGCTGATTTGAAAGGTTGAGCAATGCCACCAGAAACCACAAAACCCTCCTCCTTATATTTTCTTATCCTTTCCTTCAAGCTATTTTCCAGCTTTACCCAATCTGGCTGTGGAAAAGGATATAGGTCAAGATCTCTGACTTTTTTTATCTTTCCCAGGGGATACCAAACTGTATCCTCCAAATAGCTGGCATTCTCATGAACCTTGACCACCCTACCCTCATCTGTTATGTAGTACCTTTTATCGTTCTTGTACTTAGAGGGAACCAGGGTATTTATCCTCTCCCGATAATCGTCAGGCACCTCTATCCTCACCCCCACGCTTTTCCACTTATCGATGCCCAACTCCTCCTCAACCTCCTCAGGTGAGCTGAGCTTCATATACTGCATAAGTCCCTTCATAGCCTCGTCATCGATCCAGATATACGTCGCACACCTGTCCGGTTGTCTGTGGGAAAGAGTGGCCAAAATTCTCTGCCTTGAATACTTCCTTATGTCTTTCATTTTTGCTCATCCTTTAACTTTAATCAATTTTACCAGAAGATGCGAGTCCCCGCATCAAATCATCTATAATGTAACCGAAGAGGTATTGGTTGAATCATTTAAAAAGTAACCGAAATATAATATAATTCTCCCTGGTTAAATAAAAATTAACCAAGGGGTGAAAGGAAATGAATATGGACACAAGAAACCGGAACCTTTAGGTCCTGCAAGATAGGTACTTTAAGGCAAAGTCAAGAAAAAAGATACCTCCATTCTGGAAAGTTGTGCCAGAATACCGGACAGAACAGAAAATA
>QMPZ01000175.1 GCA_003648815.1 Candidatus Aerophobota bacterium
AAAAGACAGCACGTGAATCCTACCGTTTAAGAGCTGATTCAGTCCAATTTATCCTGGAGAGCACCATGATCAACATCAGAAGCCTAAAATCATCTCTAAAAGAGGTCAACAGGGCGATAGAAAAAGAGATGAAGGGTTTCTCTAACCCACTTTTGTCCGTTAAGGGAATTGGTCCAGTCTATGCTGCGGAGATCTTTGCCTGTTTAGGGAACATTAAGAGATTCTCGACTCATGACCAAATAGCTAAGCTCGCCGGTCTTGTCTGGAAGAGAAACCAAAGCGGAAAGCTTGAGGCAGAGGAAAGACGCCTCATCCGTGAAGCTGACCGCTACCTAAGGTATTATCTGGTAGAGGCAGCAATATCGCTCTCGAGTGCACAACGAGGAGTACCGTAGATACTACCAGAAAAAGCACTGGGAGGTGAACAAGCACCAGCACAAAAGAGCCCTTGTGCTCACGGCCAGAAAGCTGGCGAGACAAATCTAAAGCTCTGCTCTCAAAGAACCAGTTATACGAACCAGCCTGTGCGTTCCAGTGGTGTGCACAGCCGTCTTTAACTTTTTCCTGTAAATCAAAGAGCAGAAGGTAATTTTTTTCGAGCCAAAGATCTTTTTTAAACAGAACTTTGACTTTCTGGAGTGGTATGTCTTATCTCACTTGACATCATACCACACGTCTCGTATATTCCTATAAATTAGCTAAATAATCAGCTACAAACATCATTCCTCTAATATGATGAACACTTTGATCCCCAGAGAGGTCCCACTTATCATAAGGTGGGTCCCATGACCAGAATCCCCAATGAACCCTAGGATCATCTAAACAATGGGGATAAGCGCCTCCTTCCGCAGCTTGCATTTTAATTGAATATTTTACTGTCTGCATTGCTGAGTTTAGATACTTTTTTTCACCCGTAACCTTATGTAATCTAATTAAACTAACACCAATATTAGCTGGGTCACCAGGCGCAACATGAGGAGCACATACTTCGTCCTCTCTATCAATTCCAGTAGGCCATGCTCCATCATCTCTTTGATGCTTAATCAACCAGTTTGCAAACTTAATTGCTGAGTTTAGATATTTTTCTTCCTTTGTAATTTCATATAGAAATACCAATCCACGTAACTCTGGAGCAGTGAGATCGGAATTCCAAAACATATTGTCAAGAAGGTAAAAACAGCCATTGTCAGCTTGTAAACTGAGTCCATAATCCGCCCATGCCCTTGCGTTCTCTAAGTATTTTTCTTCACTTGTAATTGCATACATCTTTATATAACCCACTAAGGGAAAGCCAAAGGATCTCCAACAATATCCTGTATCAGTCCATTTATATGTATTTGTATTAAACTTAAACTTAAACCCTTGCTGTCTTGCTTGCTTTAAAAAGTTATGAAATTGTTTTAGACAAAACAAATACCTATCATTTTTCGTTCGTCGATACAATGCAGTCGCAGCCAAGACAGCATCACCAGTATATTTTACGTATAATTCCCATGGCTTTTCCCCACATCTTACCCCGCCTTGCCATGTATGCATGGGATGAATATCCGTGCAGTTTTCATAAGCATACCAAAAACATTTTTCTGTTTTATCAAGCATTTCTTTATCTTTATATCTATCGTACATAATTAAAAAATTAATACCAATTAGAAAATTTCCGCTATCAAATCCATTGAAGCATTTAGCTTTAGCAAGGTAAAAATGGTGGCATGCTCCCACTTTATTATCAAAATGACTTGCTGCGAATTTATAAACTGCATTCTTCCACCGTTTTTCTAACTCTTCATATGAAATACCTAAGTATTTAAATACTTTTTTCTTCCCCTCTTCATTAGGCTTTTGAATTCCCCAATCTTCGGGTGTTATAGTTTCATATGGATTTTGTATCACTTCTTGCCTCCTTGTATACTAAATCCTTCTCGGCGAGACTCCCATACACCTAATCAGCTCACGAAATATTCAACGCTTCGTTTATTTCCTGCTGGTAGTTTTCAATTCTGCACTCCTCAATATCCTTCACTTTGACCGGTTCATCTAGCCAAGCTGATTCATAGACAGCCATTGGAATAGCTACATCCTTCAGTCCCTGGAGTCCATCTATTTCCGGCTTTCTATCATTAAGGATAGCGTCACAGAAATCTCCAATTACATTTCCCTCAGGATGATTTTGCCCTGCAGGGAAAAGTCTCCTCCTCTCATCCTCGGTTAGTGTTGCTAGAAATTCCTTCTTTAGCTCTTTTATGCTCAGATTTTTTTCTTTTGATACCAGTCTTCCGCGAGCTAGGTCTATATATCCCTCTGTTCCGTATAGTACCCTTTCCCTTAGAACTTTTCCTGGAGCTGCGCAAGTATAGATCCATTGAACCAGAACGCCATTTTCAAACTCAATAGTCGCCGTGGCAGTGTCTTCGATGTCAACTTTGATAGGATCAGTCTTCTTAGGTCCCGGAGGCCAAACATACTCCTGCATAAATGCATGAGGACCATGCTTGTATCTGAAAGGCTCGTACCTCATTGTCTTACCATAGACCATCTTGGCTTCTCCTAGATAGTATCGATATAAGTCTGCATAGTGGACACCGCCATCCAGGATCCAACCACCTCCTGCTTCTAACTTATGATCACGCCAACCCCATTCATGTAATCTTTCCTCAGCATCAATCCAAAGGAGCATTCTGGGGTCACCTATGTATCCTTGTTTAATGGCCCAGTTTACTGCACGCACATCCTCACTTTTTCTAACCTCTTCTGCGACAGCGATCACCTTACCATACCTTTGTGCAGTATCAATCATTTTTTTGCACGCCCTGATAGTGATCCCTAATGGCTTCTCTATCAAGACATCTTTCTCAGCTTCAAGACAAGCTACTGCAACTTTATGATGGTCTCTATGAGGTATACAAATATCCACAGCGTCGATCTTAGGTTCACTCTCCAGCATCTCACGAAAATCCGTGTAGACTTTCGGTTTCATCTGCTGAATCACCTCTATTTTCTCCCCACCTAAACGTCGCTCAGCAGCAAGAGCCCTATCCACAATTGACCTGGCTTTTTCTTCACAGAGATCACAAACAGCAACTATATTTATGCTGTCAAGCCTAGCATAACCAGTGAGATGGCTGATCGCCGCAATATCACCGCACCCAATTAAAGCTAAGTTCACTTTCGACATGCTTTGCTCTCCTTTCTCTTCACCTTTTTTATCATTCCTTCATTTCAGATCCTCCTTATGCGGATATTTCGGAAGGCCACAGGACCGTGGTCACCTTGTAACATTAGTGGCCCCTGCGGTCGTTCAGGTCCTGGCATCGATGCTCTTGTGGGTCCCTCTACTTCCACATTTTCATGCACAACGACTCCGTTCCAGACGACTCGCTCAAAGACCGCATTGGATATCTTTCTGCCCGTGTCATCGAATTTTGGCGCACGGAAGATCACATCATAGCTCTGCCATTCTCCCGGTGGCCGACTCGCGTTTACCCGAGGCGGCTTTCCTCCAACCTCCTGCCCGTTGATGTACCTTGCGTAAATTCCACCGCAGCTACTGAATTTGAGTTCGGTCTCACCCCAACTATCCAATATCTGGATTTCATAGTGCCCCATAAGGTAGACGCCAGAGTTGGATCTTTCCGGCACAACGAACTCAATATGAAGCTCGCAGTCTCCATATGAAGATTCGGTAGCTAAGTCTTGTGT
>QMPZ01000176.1 GCA_003648815.1 Candidatus Aerophobota bacterium
TCCTCGAATAAACACTCCTGGTGGCGTCCAGGCCTTAAAGGACTACAAAGTAGCTGTCGAATGCGCCCCTCCTGGAGCTATGCAGTTTGGAGCAACTCAGGTTTTTAAGAGCTTCCTGGACGGCCTGACGGCGATGACACTTACCTGGCCTGATATAGGACCCTGGGTAGGAACAGGAAAATACAAGGTAAAACCTAACCAGGTCGGTTTTGCTCTTGTTCCAGGATATGTAGTAAAGGGAAAACTTATCCGGCGAGCCTGGACTGGGGTAGGACGGGTCATGGCCATATCCAAGCTTACACCTCCGGAAAAAAGGGAAGCTGCCTTCCGGGTAATCGCCTACATGGCCTCACCTGCGGTCAGTTTAAGATACACCACTAACGGTAAAACTGGCGAGAATACCTTCAGACGCTCTCATGACATGACCCCTGCTTTATGGCACGACAGATATCCGGAACTCAAGGACTACATGAAGGCGAAGATGCTTAATACTGAACATGGCTATCCTGATATTTACTTGACAGGAGAGGCTGATTATATAAACACTTTAACCACTCACATCCAGGATTATTTGAGAGGCAAGGGAACTGCCAAAGAGGCTTTAGATGCTACTGTTGAGGATTGGAACAGGATAACAGAGAGAATCGGTCGCGAAAAATTGAAAAAGCAGTGGGCCCAGGAAATAAAACTCTTCAAAAGGTTAGGTATCTGGATAGAAGAATAGTTGGGATAGTTCCTGAATGAGTAGAGGGGGATCTTCCCCCTCTACTCATTACAGACAATTAAAGGAAATGTTGGAGAAAAAGAAGCTGATTAGTTGGCTTTATGTTATCCCGGTTATCGTCATCCTTATCTCCCTGATAATATTTCCCCTCCTATATTCCCTTTACCTCAGCTTCAGCCAATGGGATATGACCTCCTTTGGAGCTGAACCTCATTTTATTGGTATAGGCAATTTTGCGCAGATTTTTACTGACAGGAGATTTTTTTATGATCTTGGAAGAACGGCTGTTGTAGTCATCGGTGCTCTGATAGTTGAGACCCTGTTAGGATTCGGGGTAGCTCTTCTGTTAAACAGAAAGTTCAAGGGTAGAGGAATCCTGCTGGCAGCTTTTCTTATGCCAGTTATGGTATCAGAAGTTACTGCCGGACTAATATGGGGTCTGATATTTGATGCGACCTTTGGTCCTTTAAATCAAATAATCGCCATACTCCATCTCGCCAAAAAACCGATAGTCTGGTTAGTAGACCATCCCCTGCTTTCAGTTATCATCGCTGATATCTGGCAATGGAGTCCCTTCATCATGTTAATAACTATGGCTGGACTTCGGGCTCTTCCCTCAAGTCCTTACGAAGCAGCCATGTTAGATGGAGCCTCTGGCTGGCAGATACTCAAGTTTATTACCCTGCCTCTAATAACTCCTATCCTTGGAGTAGCGGTTGTCTTAAGAAGTATGGACCTGATAAAAATGTTTGGTAAAATCTACATGTTGACCAAAGGAGGTCCGGGAACTGCTTCAGAGACAATTACCTATTATATATATCTGCAGGCATTTAGTTTTTGGAATCTGCCTTATGCGGCTGCCTTATCGTTCATATTACTGGCGATCGTCACATTTTTCATTACCTACTTTTTTAAGATGATAACCGTTGAGGAATAAGATGGAACTTGCCTCAAAGAAAAGAAAACGAATGGGTAAAACAACTTTCATTTGTAGTTCCTTGTTAGTACTGGCGGCTCTTTTTTACCTTTCTCCTTTTTATTGGATGATTTCCACTGCTTTTAAAGTACAGGAAGATATCATATCCTCACCAGTTCATCTTGTGCCTCCAAGGCTTACCTTATTTCACATGTTAAATGTCTTTACCGAATACGGTGGTCTTAAGTCCCTTCTGGATAGTTTAATCATTGCCTCCATAGTTACCGCCATCTGTATAATTGTTGGCTCTTTTGCCGCATATAGCTTAGCCAGGTTCAGAACAGGTGGAAAAAATCTCGCCTTCTGGATATTAAGCAATCGAATGCTACCTCCTATGGCCTTTGTACTTCCGTTTTTTATATTGTTTAAGAACTGGGGACTTATAGATACCCACCGTGGCCTTATTCTTGCTTATCTCACCTTTGACCTTCCCTTTGCTACATGGATACTACGCAGTTTCTTTTACAAAATACCAGTCGAACTCGATGAAAGTGCTATGATTGATGGAGCCTCTTATATTACCATACTTTTCCGAATTATAATCCCTTGAGCTGGACCAGGAATTGCCGCAACAGCCGTACTTTGTTTTGTATTCTCCTGGAATGCGTTTTTATTTGCTTTCCTTTTAACCCGAGGTGGGGTGAGAACCATCCCCGTGTTGATACCAATGTTATACGGAGGTCATGATATTCTCTACGGTGAAGTATCGGCAATATCAATGGTAGCCACAATACCGATGATCGTCCTGGTCATTTTTTTCCATCGATATTTAGTAACCGGTCTAAGTCTTGGTGCAGTAAAGGAATAGTGGGACCATATCTATCCTTTAATAAGAAAAGCCTTTAAACCTGACAAAGAAAAAAAGATTCTTAGCAAGGAGGCAAGGATTGAAAATAGGATTTTTGACCAATAGCTTATCAGCAGTAGGGATAAGGGATGCGGAAGAAATCTTTAAGTGGGCTAAGGAAAACAGCTTTCAAGCTCTGGAAATCGGGCCGACTATTTCCCTCGAGGTAGAGAAACTAAGAGAGCTTCAGCAAAGATACGATCTTAAGATTATAAGCTTTATCTACATGCGGAACATATTAAGTGCTGATGAGAAGGAAAGAAGAACTCATATCGATAAGATAAGGAAGCGCATCGAGGTAGCTCATAAGTTGGGCGTTCCATACGTTACCATATCTACGGGAAGAGACGAGAGGCTTTCCTATGCGGAAAACCTCAAGGTCTTTGAAAAAGAGTTTCCTCCTATATTAAGATATGCTGAGGAGAAAAACGTGACCCTCACCTTTGAGAACTGTCCCGGGATGTGGAATATTGCTATATCTCCCTTGATGTGGAAAAAGATATTTGAGATTTTTCCCTCCCCTCAGTTGGGGCTATGCCTTGATCCCTCTCATCTCATCTGGCTTCAAATTGATCCCTATAAGGTCATTTTTGACTTCAGGGATAAAATCTGTTATATTCACGCTAAGGATACGGAGATATTGAGGGAAAACTTAAATACCTGTGGGATATTAACTGACGAGCTATACGGGCAAAAAACAGAATGCAGGTGGTGGAGACACAGAATTCCTGGATGGGGACGGATTAACTGGAGAAAATTTTTCTCAAATTTAATGGAGATAGGTTTCGACGGAGTGATAAGCATCGAACATGAGGACCCCTTATGGAGCGGAAGCGAGAAGAAGGTGAAAAGAGGTCTGATTTTGGCCCGGGATTATCTTAAGGGAATGATGTGATGGAAGCTAAAACCGGGAAAAGTTTTTTCGGGAGCAAGTTATGAAGAAGGGAATTTGCTTTGAGTATCGAAAAGACCTTCCCATAAAGGAGCAGTTCAGGCTCTACAAGGAAGCAGGTTTTGACGGGATAGAACTTACCCTTGACCGGGGATACTTAACTACCGAGACTAAGACATCCGAGATAGAGAAGTTGAGAAGGATGGCCGATGAGGTGAGACTGGAGATTCCCAGTCTCAGAGGA
>QMPZ01000177.1 GCA_003648815.1 Candidatus Aerophobota bacterium
GAGCTATTTAATATGGGTTAAGAAGAAATATCATTTATGAAAAAGATTGTAAACAGTGGTAAAACCAAAGAGGATTAATTGTGAGCAAAAAATCACCGAATGAGAAGAGAAAGAATATTTTTTGGATTTTTGGAATACTTCAAAGCATTACTTTGGGTGTGATAATATTTTTAATTTTTGACTCATTAAGTGCAGTTGCGAAATTTAGAGTAATTGGAAGAGACACTCAAATTATTCTGAGCATTTTATTTCCGGTCTTTTTACTGGCTGTTGAGAGCGTGATATATTCAAAGAAATAAAGAGAGGTTATATTAAAACAGGAGGACGTTATGTTAAGAAAGGCTACATTGTTTTCAATGATCGGCATTTCCTATGTTTTTCTTTTAAGAGCAATTGGCACATTTTACCCACACCTTTTTCGAGAAAACGTTCTATTGGTTCAACTTATCGAGCTATTCTTATTCATTGCGACCTCATCCATAGTGCTTTTCTTTCTCTTCTTTCTTAAGGACTATGTCTCTGAGCAACAGATAAAAATAAAAAATGTAACGATACTGGTTCTTGTCGCTTCCATCGCCATGCTGCTGGTACATCTGAGGGGATTAATTATGGTCTTTAATGTAAAAGCTTTCTCTTTTCTATCAAAACTTCATTCCATCGAGCCTGTAGTGCCATGGATAAGTTCTATTTTAACTGCCACCTTTTTCATTGTTTTTTATAAAAATTTGAATAGAGAACAAGCAATCTTAAGGAAACCCATTTTCTTAGCTGCTTTTGCTTCGGCATTGATGCTATTTGTTCGTTCTCTTATTTTATTCAACTATTATGTTCGCGTACAAGGATTCAGGTGGTTTGCGGATTTGCCCCAAAAAATTGCCTTTACCTTAATGCCGATATTAACATTCAACTTTGCTGTTATGCTCTATTTCTTTTTCATCTTTTATAAACATGTCGGAGAAATTAAATTGGAAGGAAAACCGTGAATCTTCTGCTGCCCTCAACTTTTTCTATAAGGGGAGGTGCACTTTTCCTCTTTGTTCACTTTAAGAAGCCATGAATGATGCCGCCACAGGTAGCCGCCCTTCAGTAAAAAGCGAGAAAATGCTACGAGCTGAGCTTCCTAACAAATGCATCGAGCCTCTTAAAGAAATCATTAAAGATTTCTCCTGCTGTAACCTCAACACAAACCTCTATTGTTCTATCTGTAGTTTTATGTTCATATTCAAGCTTCTGTGTTAGACGAGGTGCTGGCAGATTAATATAGAATCCCCACTCAGGGTTAATCATAGTACCTATGGCTGGAGAATCTCCATAAACCCACCATTTTCGGGGATAAGGAGAGTTAACATTCCACTCCTTAAAAAGGGCGGTCAGGTAGTCTCCAATGGCTCCTTTTCCCATGATAAAGCTTTCCATTTCCGCAACCCCTAATCGCATCATGCGATATGTTCCTCGGGGATATTGAATCAATGGTATATCGGATTGAAACACCACATTGGCAGAAATCCAGTCGTTACCTGCATTAAATTCCGGCCCACCGGTAGGCCACCAACCACCGCCAATCCATAAGGTCACTATGCGTCGTGCAATACCTGGCTCCATCAAGTAGGCCGAGGCCATATCGGTTAATGGTCCAAGGAAGGCTATATATAGAGGATCAGTTTCGTCTTTTGCTAAGGCTCGGTCAATGATAAATTCAGCCCCTTCGGATTTCTGAGCCACAGAAGGGTCTTTCATAGCCACAGGAGAACCTTTAAAGACGGGTACACTATCTTTCATCCCCAAAAGAGTAAGTAAATGTAAAATTTCCCGATAGCTCCGCTCCATACTATCAGTATGTCTTTTGGTGCCATAATGAGCGGCCACTATTCCCTCAATCTTAAGTTCCGGAGAAAGTAGTGCATGCACAATGGCCATCTGATCATCAATTTCATTATGGGCATCGGTATTTAGAATAACTCGACGTGGTCGCTTTGCTGTAGGCCTACCACCTAATAGCATTTAATCCCTCCTTTCATCACCAGGTCAATTTTAACGCCTAAATTTTTACCAAAAAAATCCTCAAGCTCAATGAATTTGAAAAGTCCAACCGTCTCAGAAAATTCAACCAGGATATCTAAGTCACCTTTCGCTTTCCTTCAAGACAGAAGCCAAAAATACCAGTATCCCGAAAGCAAGGCATGAACGCAACGGAAACAATGTGTTAGGTGAGGTTAGGTTATTTTTTCAGAGCTTTTAATATAGCTTTCCTTATACCTTCTTTTGGCGCTTCATAGCCATACCATACTTCTTTGCCATTTACAAAAATTCCCCTGGGAAGCTGATAACGAAGAAAAACACGCCTGTCATCCGCACAGTATTCATTAAGTACAATTTTATCACCAAATTCCTCTGCTACTTCCCTCACCCTTTGTGCTTCTATGGAACTCGTCGGGCAAAATGTATTCCAAAAGAGATCAATGGTCACTTTGTCTGGATTGCACTTAAAGTTATAGTTTGGAGTTAACATAGCTGGTTCCTTTACAGCTGGCTCATAAACTTTCCATAAAATGGCTTTTTCATCTTTACACTTTACTACTTTGAATCCACATCTTTCAAAGAAAGTCGCCGGCATAAACCAGTGACTATGATAGTAACCTATGGTAACCAGACCTTTAAAGTTTTGGCGGAGCGCCTCTTCCTCTGCTGAAGCAAGTAGTTTTCTGCCTATCCCTCTTTTTCTTATTTTGCTCAATACAACCAAACAGGGAATCACCAATAAATCCTCTCCAATAGGACCCCAGGGACATATTTCTATAGGTATAAGATGTATAAATCCTACTGGCTCATCGTTAACACAGGCAACTTTTGTTCTTGCGTTTTTATTGTATAAGCTTTGAAGCCAAGCAATTCTCCTTTTAGCTGAATAATCTATTTCGTATCTTGAAAGACATTTTGGAGTATCATTAACATGTGTACATGTACCGACAAAGTATTCGTCTGAATCCTTCATGTTACGGATATTTACCAGAGCCATATAAATCACTCCTAATATTTTGCCCAATGTCGCCTAACGTTTTAGAAAGGTGTGAAGCACCAAAAGTACCGAGCCCGCCCGTGAATATCATCATCTTTAATAAGTTCTGTATCATATCCTGCTAATTCCATTTTCTGACACACGACTTTTCTTGCGTGATTGACTTGAACTCAATACAATAATGATTCCAAATACTAAAGTTATCCATCCTACGTATAGTAGTGCTGCTAAGTTAATCGAGTTATAGAAAAGAATGGAAAATATGGCAATCAAGTTTCTCTTTTACATTTAATTTCCTAAGTTTTTGAGCATTTAATTAAACTTTTGGTGATGAAATGGTTATTTTGTAAATTTCGGGGAATCCTGTCGGTGTTGCAGCTATGCCGCAATCGAGGATGAACTTTTTCATACTTCTATTTTCAGGGATAATAAATATAAATACCCACTCATAGGAGTCTCCCGGTCTCATGATGTCCTCGGTTTCTTCTGCCACAAGAAATATTATTATTTGCCCTAATTTCAGGGTATTTACCACTCCAACCCATTCTGTGTAAAACACGTTCTTACACCTGCATTCTAAC
>QMPZ01000178.1 GCA_003648815.1 Candidatus Aerophobota bacterium
ACAAACTCCTGTTCCCTTAAGGAGAGAACCATCCCCCTGATCTGACGGGCTAGCCAGCCCCAACCTATTATGGAAAGTATTATAGTAATGGCAAAATACACAAGATAGGGAGACCAGGTGGGAGGAACAATAGCGGCCAGGGCCATCCATAGGGGAATGGACGGAAATGACATAAGAAGTTCTATAACTCTCTGCATAGCCATATCGACAAATCCTCCAAAATATCCGGAAATGGTTCCCAGAGTAACGCCGAGAACTAAACTCAAAAATACCCCTACTAGCCCAATGCTGAGGGATATACGGCCACCATAGAGAATCCGAGAGAAAAGATCACGTCCCAATTGATCTGTTCCAAGAATGAAAATAGTCCCCTCCTTGGTACCAAAGAAGTGGATATCGCCGGGGAAGATGTGCCATAACTTATAAGGCTTTCCCCTGGAAAAAAAGTATATCGGATATTTCTTTGAGGTATCTATGACAAAGTAGCGTCTGAGATTTTCCTGATCAACTTTTTCCTCATAGCCGTAGACGAAGGGCCTTAAGGAAAAATTCCCCTCTTTATCAAAGAAATGAGGCCATTGCGGAGGGGCGGCTAAGTATTCGGTAGTATACTCCAAAGGATAAGGAGCGAAAAACTCAGGGAATACAAAGCATACAATATATAAAATTATGAGAATTACGCTACCTGCCACCGCCATTTTATTTTCCTTGAACTTATACCAAGTTAGCTCTAAGTAGCTTGGACTTTTGCGTGCTGCCTGGGTAAGTTCACTATCTTCCCTTTTAACATTATTATCCTTGAGCATTTCCTATTCCTTTATTTATCTTAGTCGTATCTTATGCGTGGGTCCACTTGAGCAAGGGTAATATCCGCGAGGAAGTTGCCGATGACCAGAAATATGGCATAAAACATCAGGAAAAATCCTGCTAACCACATATCCTGATCCTGGAGAGCCTTTAAATAAAGAGGAGCTGCTGTGGGCAAGTTCAACACAATCTCCGTTAATGCTCCTCCGGATAGAATACCTGGCAGGGACATGCCCAGTGTGCTTATCAGTGGATTAATGGCTACTCGCACCGCATGCTTCCATACTACAAGGGCCTCCTTGAGCCCCTTTGCCCTGGCTGTCATTACATATTGTTGTCCAAGGATATCCAGGAGGTTCCCCCTCATTATGCGGATTAGACCACAGGTTCCTGCTGTGCCAATAATGACCACCGGTATCCATATATGTTTCATTAAATCTAAAACCTTGGCGAAGCTCCAGGCGGCCTTGGCGTATTCTGGGGAAAAAAGCCCTCCCACAGATACATTAAAATAATATACGGATATAAACATACCTATAAGAGCAAGTAAGAAGTTGGGGGTGGCAAGCCCGATGAAGCCTAAAAAGGTAAAGACATTGTCTCCAATGGAATATTGATGAGTGGCCGAATAAACCCCTATAGGAATGGCTAACATCCAGGTAAAGATTAGAGTGCTTAATGAAAGAGCAACAGTAAGGCCAATTCGTTCTCCAACAAGGTTTGATACTGGTTCTTCATAACGAAAAGACTCTCCGAAGTCCCCTCTTATAAAATGAGTTATCCATATAAAATATTTCATGTACTCTGGCTTATCAAGTCCATAGCGTGCTTTTAATTCCTCTATATGTTGCTCGGCGCTACGATCGCCGCGCTCTTGAAGTTCTACTATCCGGATTGTTAAAAAATCTCCCGGGGGAAGTTCTATAATAATAAAACCCACAATAGAAACTGCAAAAAGAAGAATAATCGAATAAATAGCTCTGCGTACTAAATAAGTAATCATTGATGAATCTCCTGTTAGGGGAGAATGAATATCATCCTCCCCCTGTTAAAATTTATCTCTTAAAGAAATATTGTTCAGGGTTGGTATTTCCAGGAGCTCCAACAGCCCAGGGCCCTAAAACCCCAAAGTCAGGTACATTTCGAAAATTGTTCTTTACAACTACCGGCGAAGGCTGACCGCCGGTAATACCGATACAGAAAGGTCCCTCGTCTATATGAATACGTACCGCATCCCATATATAGTGGTTACGTTTTTCTAGGTCAGGTTCTGATATTCCCTTATTATAAATTTCCATTAAACGGTCCTCAACACTACCTTTTTTGATTGGTTCACCTTCACGGCCATTTGTTATCTGGTATCGCACAATGTAAGGCCACATCCTCCTACAGGGATCGGTTCCGGTAGGAAAGACCCAGTCAGGATATATCCAAAGATCCATTTCGGAAGCCTCATCCATTCGTAATTGATAAATACTTTGTGCTCCTCTTAGTTTTTGGGTAGCTTTGTTAACGGTATTTATAACAGTTCGCAGTCCAATTGCTTCCCAGTTCTTTTTAAGAATAGGTGCCGTTTCAGAAAAAACTCTTTTGCCTGCTCTAACATCGAGAATAAGCTCAAGCTTAGTTCCATCGGGTCGGGTGCGAAAGCCATCTTTATCCCTCTTATTAAGGCCTATCTCATCGAGTAGCTCATTAGCCTTTTGGGGATTGTACTCTACGTAGCTATTTGCCCATTCCTGCCAGATCTTTTTCCCCTCAGGAGAAGCAAAATGCCAGGATTCCTCGCTGATTGTAAACTGTTGAATTCTTGCCATTCCATTCCAAACCACGTCGTTTACCCGCTTTCGGTCAATGGCATAGGAAAGAGCACGTCTAAAATACTTGTTGCGCAGAAGGTTTCGCATGAATGGATCTTTTGTCTTCTCTACATTATAAGTTTGGTTTACCGTTACTCCCGGCCAAGCACCTGCCCCTTCTTTCCACAGGATCACCCTATAGTTTCCGCTCTTTTCCTTCTCCTTTAAAAGCGGGATTTTAAGTGGGTCTTTTACCCCACGAAAAGTAGCGTCATACTCTCCCCTTATAGCCTGGAGAAGTCTTACTTCCGGATCTGTTACGTATCTTACTTCGATGCGATCAATATAGGGTAATTGGTTACCCGCTGTATCTATCTTCCAATAATAGGGATTACGTTCATAAGTTGCTCCTTCTCCGGGTGTGTATTCTACTGTGTGCCAGGCAAAGAGAACAGGATATTCGGGATTTAGCCACCATTTGTCTTTATCCTGAAAAGTTGTGTAATTTTTCATCTCTGAATTATATTTGGGATGAAATTGTTTGAGGTAATGCTTTGGCTTCATCATGGATTCCCACTCCCAGAATCCTGAGGCAAGGATATAGGGGATATTCCAATGAGGTTCCTTAAAGGTAAAAGATATAGTATAATCATCGATAAATTTTACCTTCATCAGAGTTCCATCTATGTTATGACTCCACCAGGGAGGTTGTATAACTCTATACTCATCATTAGTTGCCAGGTCTTCCCACCAAAAGCGCAAATCTTCCATTGTGAATGGGTAACCATCGGACCACTTTAATCCCTTTCTGAAGTAGAAAGTTATTGTCTTTCCTTCGTCAGAAAACTCCCATTTTTTTACCAGCCCTGGGATATAAGCAGTGTAATCTCTGTTCCATCGTACTGGAGGGTCATACATTATCATCCTCAAATTTCCCATCCATGGATCATCGGGTAAATGCCAAGTACCGCCATACTGACCT
>QMPZ01000179.1 GCA_003648815.1 Candidatus Aerophobota bacterium
ATAAGGAAGATATATCCGAGGAGAAAATGCTAAACAGATTCTCCTCATCACTCCTGCTCCTTCAGAAAAACCAGGGGAAAATATGTCAAATCCCCTTCCTCCTCTTTAATTCTAAGGATTAATACAGGCTCATATAGGATTTTTCAGTTCCCAGCTAAAGGAAATCTACTCTCAAGGTTAAAAAGAAGTTCTATATGAGCCTTAAATAGTACCTTTTAACCCTAAAAGCTCTTTCTCAAAAAATTTAGACTGCTACTACCTCCTTTCCAGACTCAACTTTAAGGATCTCATTTTCTCCCTCATAAAGAGGCTCACACTCTTATATCTTCTTCCGGCCTGCCACTTCTCATTTTGTTCTATACAAAGGGCACAGATAAGACGAAAGAAAGCTCTCTCATCAGGGAATATCCTTATTACCCGGGACTTTGAAAAACTTGTGCCACAAGTTTCTCTGTAATTTCTTTCACCTTTCTAGTGGATACTCCTTTGATGTACATCTGCATGAGGGATGCGAGAGGTGCCTTCTCACTCATCTTTTACCTGGCAAAAAGCTGTGTTCGGAATCTACCTTCTTCTTTTCTGGGGAAGAGGAAGCTCTAAGGTTCCCACTCTTGTTTTTAGCTTCCTCGGTTTATAGCCATTTCGGTAGTCACACCTTTTCATCTTGTCTCTGGTACTTATCTGCCTTTAGAAATTGAGTTATCTCCACATCTTTAAGCTTTTGACAGAAGCTTTCAACTGCTCTTTTTAGAAAATCCTTATCGTTTAACGGTACCTCTTGCACTTCATTCAATTTTGAGCTATTCTTATCTTGGGCCATAAGCTTTTCCTTTTCGATAAGGTTCTACCAACTTTTTTCCTTATCTTGGAGGAACAGTGGCCCCTTTGTCAAGGAAAAGTCTTTTACAGAAATTATAGGACATAATCATCCATATTCATTCTCCTTTCCTCCCTGAATAATTTATTTATTTCAGGGAGATTATATTTATTTTTGGTTACATTTTAAGTGATTCAATGCGCGCTTGACACTTTTTCATGTTAATGGTAAGGTTAAGTGTGCAAAGATTAACCTGAAAGTAAGGTTTGATTAGGCAAGAGATGGAGAAGAAAGCATTTATTGGAAAAACAAAAACTCTGGCGGGAGCAGTAAGCTGTGATGTTATGAGTAATTATGCAGGTAGATTAAGACATTTTTGATCTTTTTGCTCTTTGTCATCAGAATAATCTTAAGCAGGTATTTTATAACCGAGGAACCGATGTGGTCTTTCTTCAGTTATAAAAGCTCATTTCCTTTTAATTCCCTCTTTAGCCTCACCAACAATTTCATAGCTATTGATATATACTTCCTCATGCTTTAGTGATAGCCAAACATTTCAGTAAAACCATTGTGACAGGTTTCGGTCTACCATTCATAACAAGTTAAGTCTCTTTTCTTTTCCCTTTAACCACTTCAATTTCAGAAAAGATAAACTGTTAAATTGAGAATCTTACCTCATTAACCTCCCTTGTTTTTCTTCCCCTTAAAAGAGATAAATATATTTTATGGCCAGAGGAGGGTCTTAAAAGGCTCTTTTTGAGCCAATCAAGCTCTATTTTGAGCTGATCAATTTTTCGGTGAAGCTCCTCGATTAAAAATTTTTTGTTTTTTTTCTCTTCTGGCTCTTCCTTTCATTTGCACTATCTTAAAATCTTAATAACTGCCCGAATTTGAGGGTGGTCCACTACAAATTTGTATATTTCTTTTTTGAGTTCTATTCTTTACTTTTTGGAATATAACAAAGAAAGGAGGTGTCTTTAACGGAGTTAATGACTACAAAAAGTAGAGAATGAAGTTTTGGACAAAAGTAAATTAAAAGGAGAAAAACTATGGCAGAAGAAGAGATATACGCAAGAATAACCGAAGTATCCGAGAAAGAAAAGGAAGTGCTTTTTGCAAAACAAAATATAGTGGGAGTAGGAACAGGACACAAAATCAAGGAAAGTAAAGATACAGGTGAGCCTTGTATAACAGTTTTTGTCTCTCAAAAACTTGACAGAGCACTTCTTAGGAGCGAAGATATTGTTCCAGAGGAAATTGCGGGATTTAAAACTGACGTTGTAGAGGCAGGTGAGATTTTTGCAGGACCTGCTAACTCCGATACTGAAAGGATAAGTACAAAGGAAGAATTAGGTATTGAAGTTTTAAGACAACGCATTAGGCCCGCTATGGGAGGATTTAGTGTTGGACACTATAGAATAACCGCAGGAACAATTGCAACCTGTGTGTACGATCTAAGGCCGTTCCCCGGAATTCCAAGAAGATATTATATTCTCAGTAACAACCATGTTCTTGCAAATTCCAATAATGCTCGAATCGGAGATCCAATCCTGCAACCCGGTCCCTATGACGGAGGGAGAGTGCCTACAGATGTAATTGCTCGCCTTTCCCGATTTGTCCCTATAAAGTTTAAAACGTCAACCTCTGCCCCTCTAAACTATGTTGATGCGGCAGTTGCTGAGGGAGAATTTCATAACTTGAGTAGAGAAATATACTGGATAGGTTATGTGAAACAGGTGAAAAGTAATCCCAGAGTGGGTGATATTGTGGAAAAAACAGGTAGAACAACTAACTTTACCACGGGTAAAATCATAGCTCTCAACGCTACCGTTGATGTCCATTACGGTGGAGGACGAGTTGCCAGATTTGCTCGCCAGATTGTAACTACAGCAATGTCTGCGGGAGGAGATTCAGGAAGTTTGGTATGCGATATTAAAGAAGGAGCAGTAGGCCTTTTATTTGCTGGATCCTCCACCGTCACTATCATTAACAATATCCTTTATGTGCAGGCTCTTCTTGGAATTAGACTACATCCGTAACCATAAAAAATGTAAAAAATGAAGGGTGATTAAAATGGAATTAAGTATCCAAGAAGCAATATCTAAAGTTAAAGATAAATGGATGGAGATAGAAGGGGTGGAAGGAGTTGGAGAAGGAAAAGAAAATGATAAGGATTGTATTCTTGTATTAGTAAGGTGTAAAACAGCCGAGATTGAAAAAGCTATTCCAACTACATTTGAAGGTTTTCCTGTAAAGGTAATAGAAAGTGGGGTTATTCAAGCTCAAAAAGAGAAGAAGAAAAGGTAAAATATTACCCTCAGGCTGCCGGTTATTAAATTAGCCAGCAGCTTTAAAAAAGTAGAGGGAGTCAGGTCTCAACATTTTTGATAGAGCGAAGTTAGTTGTATGTTTATGCAAAAGCAAGATCAAGTATCATCATAGCAACAAAACCCAGTATTACACCAATTGTTGCTATATCTGCATTTTCTCCACTCTGAGATTCTGGAATCAGCTCTTTTACCACCACTGGCACTACAAAGTGCCAAAAACTGCTCCAGTTCTTTATTTTAAGGATTAAAATCCTTTATCTCAAGAGCAGATACAACCCTTCTTGCATCCCTTCCCCCTCGGGATACAATCCTGTGAGCTTCTCCCCTGATATTAAGCTCAGCTATACCAATTGTCTCTGCCCAGTTCAATGGCATCTTGAGGGGAAAGATTAATAT
>QMPZ01000180.1 GCA_003648815.1 Candidatus Aerophobota bacterium
CCTCTGAGGTGTATCGAACCTCTTCTTTCTCACTAAACATCCCAGATTTGGGCATCTTCGTTGGCCCTTCTCCATACGCCAGCCAAGGTGTGGTACCATATATGGCTTCTCCGTTTACCTCCAGCCATTTACCGATTTCTAAAAGAATCTTCCTTGCCTCTTCAGGTATCTCGCCGTTGGACTTAGGTCCTACGTTAAGAAGCATCAGGCCGTTTTTGCTCACATTATCAACCAGATAGTGTACCAGTTCGGTTGCCGTTTTGTATTTGGCATCACGCAAATAGCTCCAACCTCCTCCTACATCCACCGTAGTATCCGTGATCCAGAGATGATATGTCAATTGATCAAATCGCCCAAGCTCAAGATCTGTAACACCACTGCCAGGAACAAGATCATGCCATTTATAGGTCACAACTACCTCTTTTCCCCACTCTTCTGCCTTGTTGTAATAATAGGCAAGAAATTCTCTCTTATAATGTTCCTGAACAAACCTTAGCCCAAAGTCAAACCATAGCATATCAGGCTGATACTTGTCAATAACCTCCCGAATCTTAGTCAGCCACTTATCAAGAAACTCCTTGGTAGGTTTATCTTGTAGTCGCCATTCATCTTCTATCTTTTCAAGCTTAGGTATACCCTTTTCCCACTCAAGATTATGTAGCGGTCCATACAAACCAGCATAGCGTGGATCTGAGGTGTCATACTCTTTTTCCCAATGAGGGAAAAACCACCAGTTTTCAGCATGATGAAGCGCTACCATAAATCGCATACCTTGTTTTCGGATAGCCTTCTCCAGCTCTCCTACAACATCTCTTTTTGGTCCCATTCGTGCCGCATTCCATTCATTAACTTGACTATCCCACATGCTAAAACCATCATGGTGCTCACCTACAGGACCAGCAAATTGGGCACCAGCTTTTTTAAAAAGCTCAGCCCATTCATCTGGATCAAACTTTTCTCCCTTGAACATAGGAATAAAGTCTTTGTAACCAAATTTTGAAGGATGCCCGTAAGTTTTGACGTGATACTCATATTGCGGCGTTCCTTCACGGTACATATTATAGGGGTACCATGTACCATTTGGACCACATGCCGGAACTGAGTATATTCCCCAGTGAGTATATATCCCAAATTTGGCGTTCTGAAACCATTTAGGGATAATATGAGTTCTAAGTGAATCCCAAGATGGTTTATATGACATAATATATCCTCCTATTATTTTTTATATGGGGAAAAATATCCAATCCCCTCTTCTACAATATTTGCAGTATCCACAACCAATGGTACTATGAATTGCTATCCTATCGCCGGGTTTAATCCGGGTAACCTTTTTCCCTACTTCTACAACTTCGCCTGCAACTTTATGTCCTGGAGTAAATTTCCATCCTGTAGGAGAAAAATATAAATACAGATCACTTCCACAAATAGCCGAAGCCTTAACTTTCACCAATACCCAATCTTCTTCTATTTTTGGGATTGGAACATCAATTACATCAACACGACTATTTCCTACCAATTTAACTGCATACATAACTTCTTCTCTCAAAAATTTTCAAGCCATACTGTTAAAGAGACATCTCTCTATAATCAAATACCTCTGGTTTCCCATCAAGTTCTAGTGCAATTACAGTATCATATGGATCAGGGGGTTCTTTAAGGAGTCCTGAAATAGATATCTTACCCTCACCCATCTTCTCAACTTTAACTTCCTTTTTGGTTGCAAGTATTTTTGCCTTCAAGACTTCATTTTTTATCCCAGTTATAGTTATCCTACCATCTTTAGGCCAGTGAAAAACATGAATATAGACAACATTCCCTTTAGCTGTGACAGAACCTAAAGGTGCCCACCACATCCCTGCCATGTGACAAGCAAATCCTCGATTGACTCTCTCTGATCCATAAATAGACTCACCATTTTTCTCAAGCCATTTACCAATCTCCTGCAGAATAGCAATAAATTCTGGTCTAATACTACCATCTGGATCTGGTCCTATATTGAGAAGAAAATTTCCCCCTCCACTTGCACATATAACAAGGTACTGAATCAACTGAACAACTGATTTAATGGCAGGTTCTCTATCAACATATCCCCAGTTATCTCCTATAGTCATGCAAGATTCCCAAGCTCTATCTTTATCTGAAGGGATAGCAAATCTCTCAGGAGTATCAACATCTTCGGCAAGGCCGGATCTATTGTTTATTACAATGTGGGGCTGAAGTTCCCTTACTATTCTGTTGAGCTCTTTTGAACGCCAAAGCTTTGCAATTTCTGGAGATTCCCCTTGATTTATAAGATCCCTGTTAAACGGAACACCCGGTATCCATTCACCATCGTAGAAAAGATAATCAATTTTTCCATAATTTGTCATAAGTTCTTTTACTTGAGAATGTGCCTGTTCAACCATTTGCTCAAAACCTTCTGGATCTTTTTCAGGCCCTTTAAAATAAGCAGGAAACCTCCAATCTAAAAGAGAGTAATAAAACCCTATTTTCATTCCAAACTTTCGACAAGCATTTACATATTCTGCAACGAAGTCTCTTTTAGCTTTCGTTTTTACAGAAGTAAAATCAGAAACCTTGGAATCAAAAAGGCAAAATCCATCATGATGCCTTGTTGTTAGAACCATATATCTCATTCCTGCTTCTTTTGCAAGCTTTACCCAAAGCTCTGGAGTAAACTCTTTTGGTGGGCAAAACTTATCTGCAAGCTCTGCATACTCCTCTTTAGGAATACGTTCATGATGCATTACCCAGCAATCTCTTCCTAAAAACAGAGTAAAGTCCCCAGTGAATAAACATCCCAAATCTTGCTTCATTCCACCATTTCATTCTCTCCTGAGAATCTACTCTTTTTTCTTGTTTTTCTTTCATAGTATTAACTTAAGGAACTCTTTTACTCTCTCTGTATCAAACTTTCTTGGATTGTTTGCCATATCGGGTCTATCCATACAATCCTCTGCTATTTTTGGTATATCCTTCTCGCTTACTCCTATATCCCTTAGTCTTGTGGGAAGAGCTGTTTCATCTATCATCTTCTTTACAGCATCAATCACCTTCCGAGCATCATCTGCAACATTACCGCTTGAAGGTATATTAAAACAACTTGCAAGCTGAGAAATTTTAGAAGATGCTTCAGGAAGATTATCCTCCATGATATAGGGAAGTAAAATCCCTACAGTCCTACCATGGGGTGTATCTAAGATCCCTCCAATACTCATACCAAGACCATGACCTGCTACAACTCCTGCCTGAGATATAGCCATTCCTGCAAGTGTACTTGCTAAAGCCATATTTGCTCGAGCCTGAAGATTTTCTCCATTTTTTGTAGCCTCAACAAGAGAGCCTGCTATAAGAGTTATAGCTTTTTTAGCCAGCATATCAGATAAAGGATTTGCATTAACAGATAAATAGGCCTCAACTGCGTGAGAGAGAGCATCAAATCCTGTATCGGCTGTAAGATTAGGAGACATAGATTTTGTCAAGAGAGGATCAACAATTGCTATTTTTGGGAAAGTGTAAGGAC
>QMPZ01000181.1 GCA_003648815.1 Candidatus Aerophobota bacterium
AGTGAGGTTAATGTAAATCAGGATATTATTTCGGTGGCCCAAAATGCGGTAGACGATCTTAAAAATAAAGGATGTGATATTATAATTGGTTTGACTCATATTGGTACCAGACTTGATCGTGAGCTTGCAAGAAAGGTTAATGGTATAGACATCATCGTTGGTGGTCACAGCCATGAATATATTTATGAGACTGTTAGGAATACAATAATAGTGCAAGATGGTGCAAAGAGTGAATATCTGGGTGTTCTCAAGTTTACATTTAAAGATAGTAAGATTATGAATCCTGTATGGCAAAGAGTTCTTCTTGATTCCACAGTAGGTTATGACAATAATATTCACGATCTTATGGCCCAATATATGGAAAAGTATAGTAATAGCCTTAGTCAGGTAATTGGCGAATCTACACTTAATCTCGATGCGCGCAAAGATGTTGTCCGCTGTAGAGAGTCAAACATTGGTAACCTGATAGCAGACTCGTGGCTTGAGTGGTTCACTGATGCTGATGTTGCTCTGGTTAGTGGCGGCTCAATCCGTGGTGATAAAATATATCCTGCTGGAAAAATAACTTATCTTACGGTTAATGAGATTCTCGCATTCAGAAATGAAGTAATAAAAGTAGAAATGAGCGGTGCCGACCTGAAGCAAGTACTTGAAGTCTCAGCATCAGCACTGAGAGTTAAAGGTGATGGATGCCAGGAGCTTTACAGAACGGCTTCAGGTGGATTTCTCCAGGTTGGTGGTCTCAAAATAACTATTGACCTTACTAAACCACCATTTTGTGCAGTTTATTCTGATCAGAATATTTCCAAAATAATTAATCCCGGTTCAAGGATTGTCAATGTCGAGATCTATCAGAATGGAATATGGATTCCACAGGATTTATCTACAACTTACACGGTGCTTGTAAATGCATGGACTGCAGGCGGCGGCGATGGTCATTATATTTTCTTAAAGGAGGATATTTCGAAAGAGCACACGACGATGTTTACCACAGATATTTTATCTAATTATATTCAGCATCACATAAAGATTTCACCGCAAATCGAGAAAAGAATAAATTTTGTAAACAAATAAAAGACTTGAAGTTGGAAATCCCCCTGTAAAATTGGTAGGCGCAGGCTTTAGCCTGCGAATGGACATAATAGCTTTTCTTTCTTTACACAATCTGAAGGTTGCGGATACTCTGTTCTGCTCCTCGTAGTTAATAATATAGAACAGCCTTCACTAAATATTTATCAGGAAAGTATTAAATTAAGCGCGTGGATAGAAGAATAATAAGAGTATCACTCCTTTTTCCTCCAGGACACAGCCTCAATCTATGATAAAAGATGGTGTATATTAAGTATTCTTTTGTTTCAAAATTAAGAATGAGGGTTTTAGAATACTATTAATTTTTTCCCAGGGCACTAAAACTTCTGGCATTCCAGCAGGACGTGGGCCAACTTGATAATAAGAAAAAATAATTCTCAGTCCTCCTTTTTCTAATACCCAATTTTTATAATTTTCAAGATTTGTTTCGCTGGTACCCTTATTAATCCATTTATCATCCGCCATTTTACCTAACTTCACTTTAAGATTATGACGAACTATGGGGCCAATGGTCAAAAGTAAGTTTTGTTTATTTTGAAACAAATCATCCAGGGTAATTTCTTCTCCAGTTTTGAGGTTATAAGTTTTTGTAAAAACACTTGTCATTCCGTGTGCCCCACCTGTAAATTGATATACATCAAATCGCACACTCTTAATATCTTCTGAATATTCATAAATCTTCGGGGAAATCCAGAGCTCATTTTTCCAGGATGGTTTTTGACCATTAATAACTGGTAGTTCAGGGTTTTCTTGTTTAAAGTCTGAAATTATTTTTGTAACAAAATCGCTGAGCTCTCTGTCAATTTTTTCATTGCCAATTTCAGGAATTTTAGCTTCAATTTTAAAAATCTCTGTTTCTTCTGAGATTTCCCCTTGAAGTGGGATCTCATCTTCCTCACATTCACAATTTACTATTTTATAATCCCATGCAATCCCTGCATCCGAACACTCAAAAAATGAAACCATAAAAAATCCAAAAATCAAAATAATAATTGTTAATTTTTTAGTTTTCAATGTCTTCTCCTTAACGGCTAAATAATTTTATTTAATACTTAGTGATGTTAATATTCACCGTACTTCTTTACCAGCTCCATTACTCTTCTTTTATATTGTTTAAAACTAACATTTTTAGGAATGGAATGATCTGAATGATAAATATATCCCCCATTTTTCTTGGCTAGAGGAATTTTACTAAATTTTGGCACAAAAATTGTGAAAATGAACAACTGGCAACAATTTGGAGAGCTCATGTTTGTATATACTAAATTAGATAACAAGAAAATGCTAAGATACTCTGGTTATTTATCTTTGTATTTCTATATTGGTCAAATCAAAGAAAAGAAATTAGACTAAGGACTTGACAAAATGTTAAATATGTATATACTAAAGATAAATGGCATCACTTCAAAAAAAGAAAGTTCATGGGAAGCAGTATTGGTACATAGTAGAGTGCAGGAGGGTAAATGGAAAACCAAGGCCCTTTGTCCTGGAGTACCTTGGAACTCCAGAGACTTTATTAAAAAGACTAAAGGGAGAGGGTAAGAAAAAGGTAAAAAGCTTTTCCCATGGAGATGTTCTTGCTCTTTTAAAAGTTGCAAAGGAGATAGAGTTGCCCGATATTCTTAAAGCACATCTACCAAAAGCAAAAAGAGGCGGGCTGTCAGTTGCAGATACAATTCTTGTTGGTGCAATTTACAGGGCATGCGAGCCTGGAAGTAAAAGAAAATTTGAGAGGTGGGCAAGGGGAACAACTCTTCCCAAGCTGTATGGATTTGATGCGAGCAAGGTTACATCTCAGCATTTCTGGGATCAGATGGATAATGTAGGTGAGAAAGACATTGAAAAAATAGAGGATGATATTATTAAAAAGATCCTCAAAAAGTACAATCTTACCTGCTCGGTCCTCTTTTACGATACCACTAATTTTTACACCTACATACAAACAAAGAATAACCGCTCACATCTTACTCAAAGAGGCCACAATAAGCAGAAAAGGCATGATCTAAAACAGTTCAATCTTGCTCTTTTAACAACAAAGGATTTTCTTCTCCCCCTCTTGCACTACATATATGAGGGGCAAAAAAACGATGTATCCATATTTCCAGATTATCTTAGAGTGATGCTAAAAAGACTCAGAAATATAATCTCCCAGATAGAGGATGTAACCTTAGTTTTTGACAAAGGAAACAACTGCCCAAAAGCAATAAAGATATTGGAAGAGAAAAAGGTTGGTTATGTTGGTTCTCTGTCTATTCACTCTCATAAGGATTTGATAGGTGTGCCCTATAGTAGGTATCATAAGGTAGAACTTTCAACTGGCAAGAAGGTCCTTGCTTACAGAACAAAAAAACTCCTCTGGGGGAAAGAGCACACAATCCTGGTAAAAAGAAGTGATAAGTTAAAAGAAGGGCAGATAAGAGGATTCCTAAAAG
>QMPZ01000182.1 GCA_003648815.1 Candidatus Aerophobota bacterium
ATAGAAATCATTTCTTTTTTCCATATTTCTCTTCCCAAGGAACAGCAATTCCTAAAGGATCTTTCTGCCATTCTTCTTCCTCTTCTTCTTCAATCGCTGATAATAATGCTTGGCTTACGATGTATTCTCTAATCTTTTGATTATTTTGAGAGATTTTTTGCCTTAAAGCACAATTTAAAAGTTCATTATAGAATTCACCAGCTAAATTCTTTAATTTTCGCTCTGTCATTTTTTCTTTTCCTTTTAAAGCAACAATTACTTCTTTTTCAGGATTGCCATCTAAAAACAAATAAGCTCTGTCTAAAAAAACATAAGCTGCCCCATAAATTGCTTCCAACGGATAAATCTTTGGATTAACCTTTATTATAATTTGATTTTTGCTAACCTTGGATTTAAAATTATTTTTTTTGCTCATATGATATGTAAATTCTATTAATTATACTACTTTATTACATTATAAACAAATAAACAAAAAATACAAGATCCAAAACTCTCACCCATCCCTTCATCTTTCATCTATCATTACAATGGGTTATCAACTTTACAGCACATCATATAGCCACTTGGACCAGAAGCCACAGCATCCCAAGTATAGTAACCTGAAGGACATGTACCAGGATCTGGAAAAGCAACTAAATGACAAGTGTTCGAATTACCGTCTACTCTTAAATTACCAGCTACATGGAGTTTTTCTGCCGGATTCGTCGTCCCGATGCCGACGTTGCCGGTATCTCCCCTTACTGCTAAAATTGAACTGTGTGTATCTGACCACACTTGCCAGTAAGTACCAGTATATGTACCTGTATTTCTTAAATCAAAACTCCATTCCTGATTATTTGCACTGGCATAAAGCTGGAAGTTACTACTTGGCAACCAATACCAATCTCCTGTAACTCTAATATTGCCAGCCACATCAAGTTTTTGCCCTGGGCTCGCCGTGCCAATGCCGACGTTGCCGTTGTATATCGTCATCCTTTCAGCCCCACTCTGATAGAAAGCTATGTTGTCATTTGCATCATTGCTTACTCCGATTTGCAATTCTGTATCTTCTCCTGAACCATCCTGAATGTATTTTATCCACGCATCATCTCCACTACCACCCCAAGGATCGTTTTCCCAATCTAAACCATATCCACCTGACAACTGGACATTCCCAGATTGGACATCCAATTTCGCCCCTGGCGCTGTCGTGCCAATGCCAACGTTCCAGCCAGTGTCTTTAGTATAAAGATTAGAACCTGACTGGATCCAATAGCCGGTGGCAACTACTTCTCCCCAATTTGCTTTACAATCACCTGCAATACAAAGACCTCCTGAACTGTTGATTTGACCAACAACATCTAATTTGTATCCCGGGTTCGTCGTCCCGATGCCGACGTTGCCGGAGGTATCTATTGCAATTTGATTCCCCAGTGCATGATATGTTTTATAATCAGCAATATTTGAGCACGATGCTCTTGGAATCAATGTTGGCTTCTGGCTATTAATTGTATTTAGCCAAGACCCCGTAAATTTCCACCGATGAGCTGAGGCTCCTATTGCTGAAGTGTCAATTGCGATATAATTCTGACCATTGTAATCACAAGTAACTAACTTTATCATCGCTGTTTCTTGTGAAAGAGGAGTAATGCTCCCCTCATTTGTTGTATAAGCCCTTGATACACTAATATGCCATTGCTTCAGAGAACGATAAGCTCCCGTACTTCCTCTGGAAGCAGTAATTGTTCCCTCCATAAAAGAACCAGTAACTGTTCCTGCCGGATTAGGAATTAAAAGAATAATATCTCCTGGATTAGGATCAGCGTTTCTGCCTAAGTAATAATTAACCCAATAATTTCCAGATGCTGGACTTTGATCAAATTGAGCTCCTGCTACATCCAACTTCGCCCCTGGCGCTGTCGTGCCAATGCCAACGTTCCAGCCAGTGTCTTTAGTATAAAGATTAGAACCTGACTGAGTCCAATAGCCGGTGGCAGCTACTTCTCCCCAATTTGCTTTACAATCACCTCCAATACAAAGACCTCCCGAACTGTTGATTTGACCAACGACGTCCAATTTGTATCCCGGGTTCGTCGTCCCGATGCCGACGTTGCCGGAAAAAACCGATTGGCCAGCAGGATTCACATACCACTCAGGGTTATTGTAATCGTAAAACTCAGTGGCTGTAATCCTGCCAGCTTTTGCTTGAGGGTTCGTTCCAACATTAATCGGAGTAGGAACATTATCTCCAGGTGGACCGCTGGTAGGCTCGGACCAAGCAAGAACATATAAACTCAGCAATAAACATATTACCGAAATCCCCAAAAATAATCCGACCATTTTTTTGAACGACATCTGTTTCAACATAGACTTATTCGGCAATGAATTTCTGAAACTTTTTCTTAATTAGAAAAAATTAAGTGAAATTCATTGCCATAGGGGATACTTATTAGATTCTAAATATTTCAATTCTCTCACTTAACAATCATTTTTCCTTCTTCTCCTCTTCCTCTATGGCCTGGAACATCGCAAAAAAATGGATATTCACCTGGTTCAGCTGGCGCGTAAAAAGTGATAGCTCTTGTTTCGCCAGGCCCTACTCCAACTGCCACATCACTTAATTGTTCTGCCTCAAATTTAAAAACGTGAGTCCATTCATCGCCACTGGTAACTGACAAAATTATCTTTTCATTTCTTTTGACCTCAAAAGTAGAGGGATTGAATCCTTCTGCGGTTATAACTATTTTAATAGCTTCTTTGGGGATTTCGGTTTCTTCAAGCGGTGCCGACTCCATAGGTTCTTCCGGTTTTTGCCAGTCTTCTACTATTGCTTCTGGCCCCCCAGGCGTTGCTTCTCCCTCCCCAGCGGGCACCTCTTCTGGCTCCCCCGGCCCCTCGCCGGGCATCGCTTCTTCAGCTTCTTCTGGTTTTTCTCCCGGTCCGCTAATTTCTCCCTTTTCCGGACTGAACATAAGGTAGGTCGTCGCTCCAACAACGATTACTCAAATAGCAATAATTAAAATGAGATTTTGTTTTTTAATCATAATTTTAATTTATTGATTTCCGACCTTTATTTAACAGAGTAAATTATTTTTCCTGAGAAGAAGTTGCTGTCTCAGCAGGAGGCAGTTGGAAAGAGGGAGTGCTTGGCATCATTCCTGTCGGCAAAGCGCCGGCTGTTTTTTGTGATTCAATATAATTTATTACCTGGCTGGTTGGAGCCAACTTTGAAACCCAGATTACATGCTTTGGATTAAATTTAAGTTTTTTGCCCGGACCCCAAAAAGCACCCTGAAAAGGTTGTAAACTTATTGGGTTTTCTTCGTCTTGGGTAATTCGGAGAAAATAAGGGTCTTTCAAGGTATAGTGGGAAAATAAAACCAACTTACCAAAATAAATATCACCGGTTGAGAGATAAAGGGCGTAATATCCTGACCTAAAAATTATCTGCCAGCTGAGAAAACTACCGAGACAAACTGCTAGCAAAATAATTGTGATTAAAATAGTTTTTTTC
>QMPZ01000183.1 GCA_003648815.1 Candidatus Aerophobota bacterium
AACTATTGGTATAGCCTGTCTTAACATCAAGGGAGAAGCTCACAGGATTGTATCCCGAGGGGGAAGGGATGCAAGAAAAGTTATATCTGCTCTTGGAGTAAAGAATCTTAATCCTTGAAATAAAGAACTGAAGCGGCTTTTGGCAGTTTGTAGTGCCAAATGAAAAATTTTATCCTTTATTTATGCGGGTTTCCAAAATCAGGTGGCAAACATGGGCTAACTTTTATTAAAGTCTTGATTATTATAAAACCTTCAAAGCCCTCATTTTTTATTTACCGAACTCATCGATAATATTATTTAATCTATTTCTATAATATGTAAAATCATTCCATCGAATCTCTGGAGGTATAAGGTGATCCCCGAAGGGAATGTAACCACCAGTTTTTAAAATCTCTTTGACAGGCTCTAAAATTTCATCTATTCTCCTTTTGCCCAAGGATATATCTGATTTAGGAATTCCCCCCATCATTTGTAATTTTGGAAATTTTTTTCTTACCTTTATAATATCCATCCCACAGCTAACCTCAAATGGATACATTCCTGTAATTCCGCCCTCTATGAATAAAGGTATTATGTCCATACAATAACCATCTGTATCAACAAGTATTATATCAACTCCTCTACTTTTCAAGAAACTAGTAAATCTTTTATAATAAGGAAGCATAAACTCTCTAATAATATTAGGTGATACCATTGATCCTCTACCAAAGGAAATATCCTCCCAAATATGAACTGCATCTACCTCAATATCAGCCAGGACTTCAGAATAAACAGCTATCCACAACTCTGTAAAGGTGTTAAGTATATCGTGAATCAGTTTTGGTTTATCAAAATAAAAGTAAAACAGACGATCATATCCAAGCAGATGAGCTGGCGTACCAAAAAAACCATGTGGATACCCACCCAGAACTAATGGATAATCTCTATTTTTGTATTCTTTAACTAATCTGTCCCAGTTTTTGGGTAATCTTTGCCTGATATTATCAAAATTTATCCTCTCTTTCTTTATCTCTTCCCAGCTCTTTTCATCTTTTATAGGCCACTCCCAACCTGATGGTATTGTAGCTGTTTCTTTTAAAAAAAGCCTTATAACACCATCGACATCTTGATATTTTAGGTGGTTCTCATCCTCTTCTAACGTCTTTGGTTCAAACATGGGATAAAAAAGCAGATTTACATCTATTAGCTGTTGAGTTTCGTCCATATTAAAATAATCTTTTACATCTCTATCAAGTGGAAGTCCCTGTGTAGGCCAATAAAGACCTCCAGCTGTTATCGCTATTCCGTCAGGAAAATTCTCGACACCATCTTTGTATCTAAATTTATTCTCACATGTCCAGGCTACAGTATACAGAGATGCAGTAGGACTTGAAATCTCAGTTGGAATTGGAGCAGGATTTTTCTTAGGTAACCCTTGTTTATACCAGTTGTTTATTGTTTTTCCCCAATATCCAAATTCCCATTTAATACTTCTTACGTTAGTGTTGAAATTTCGCATTATTTCTAAAAAACGTTCCCTTAAATTCATATTTCCTCCTATTAGATGAATTATCTAACTTTTACTTTATAATCGGAAATTTCGTTCGGTCCATAGTAAGTGCTACTGCCAGTATTAGAATCAACCCTAAGACGATCTGTTGAGCAAATATATTAAGTCCAACCACATTCATCCCATTTCTAATAACTGTTATAATGAGTGCACCAATGAGAGTTCTGTTTACACCTCCAATGCCTCCACTTAAAGCCGTTCCTCCTAAAACTACCACTGCAATAGAGTCAAGTAGATAGACATCACCAGCTCTTGGTGATCCTGAGAGTAGAGGAGCGGCAAGTAGGACTCCCGCTACTCCGGCTAAAGTACACTTAGCATAAAACTCAGAGTTTTGCACCTACCAATAGGAACACCTAACGATTCAGCAACCTTTTCATTGTCCTCAATAGCCCGAACATACCTTCCAAAACGAGTAAACTCTTCCAGAAAAAATATGGCTTAACGCGCCTTCCTCCGGTAACTATTTATTTTACCATCCGTATACCGGATTTTTTCATCAGGTGATACCCTTTTATTTTATCACAGACAGTGCACCCCAAATATCAATACCCATCATCAAGTCTTTTATGTAAACTCCCATCTGGCTGATCTTCAAAATAAGAGCCATTATAGACTGATTTAACATAACTAAAATTCACATGAAGTGTATTTTAAAAGATCCACTTTATTGTTCAATTGAAATTTCTCTAAAAGAATCTCGTTCACCTCAGGGACTAACCGGTAGTCCACTGGAACCCTATTTGGTTGATGATGCTCTAAAATTTCCATAACTCTTTTTTTATAATTCATGAGGATGCTCCAAACGATAAACTTTTCGGTAGATATTTTTATTTAGTCAGGTAAATAGTTTCTACAGACTCTATAGCTTCTTTCAACACGTTGTCAACATTATGACCGGCACATTTCTCATTACCTGTTACTTCCAGAGTAAGCATTCCTTGATAATTAATTGCCTTGAGATCCCTGAAAAGCTGTCTCCAATCAATGATTCCTCTCCCACAAACCCAATGTTGATCCTTTTTTCCATCTGTATCCCGAATGTGTAGGGCAATTAAATATTTACCACACTGCAGAACAGTGGTTGAAAAGATCAATGTTTTCTTCTCCGACAAAATATGTCCCGTGTCTAAACAAAGACCCAGATTATCATTACCCGTATCTTCAATTAACCTTAAAATTTTTGGTATATTTGATCCAAAACTCCATCCATCTACCTTAGATCCGTTTTCAACTGCCACTTGTACTCCCATTTTCTTTGCAAAAATTGCTATTTCGTTAAGACACTCTCTTATTTTACCTATGACTTTTACTTCATCTCTCGGATTGAAAAATACTCCATTAGCATGAAGATGAACGATTACTATTTTCCCTTCTAATTCTGAGCAAAATTCAATTGATTTTTTAACAAGAGATAGAGAACATTCTCTATATCTTTCATCAAGTGCTGCAATATTGATACTTGAAAAAAGGTGCATGTAATGAATGCACCTCAAGAGAAAGATTTTTAAGCAAGTTTTTAAGTTCTCCAATAGGGATATCTTTTTGTTGATGTCCCTTAAGAATCCTCTTATCTGTCCCTCTTTCAATGAGCTTAGTTGTTCGAATAGATACCCATATTTTGTACCTGAAGTCCATAACCTTAAAACCTCATCAAGATTCTTCTCAAGGTATAAAACGGTACAAGGAACATGATTCTTGTATCTTTCTTTCCAGGCTTTAAACTCCTCGAGTGTCTCTTTTTTGCCAAATTGTCCTGGATCTTTCTTCCCTTTTCTTGCTCTTAAAAAGCAGGCTCTTTTGGTTTTTAAGGGAAGATAAGCCATTTTCCTTTATTCTTTATTGGTCAAGATCTTTAGAAAGTGCACACTTATTATTATACTACCTCTATATTGTCTCTCATTTTTTCCAACTTATATTCCTTCATT
>QMPZ01000184.1 GCA_003648815.1 Candidatus Aerophobota bacterium
GGACACAGAAGGTAATCAACTTCCCTACATTGATAAGATTAGATCGCAGGTAGTCTCGGATGTGGAGATGTCCACCATGAAGGTGCTGGCAGGAGAGGTGGATTTTCTACGTGAGGATGCGACTTTAAACAATCTATCTCTTTACAAGCAAAACGAAGAGGAGGGTGGCTATCGAGTGGTGCTCCTGGATATGCATGTAACACCAGTTGTCATATCCTTGAACTTTACCTACCCAGATCCTGTATGGCAGAAGATAGTAAGAGATATTCGCTTCAGAAAAGCTCTAAACATGGCCATAAACCGGGAGGAGATAATCGATGCTGTCTACTTTGGATTTGCTGAGCCTTCCAGGTTTGTACCCAGCGAATACAATCCAGAGCAAGCCAACAGGCTTTTAGATGAGATGGGCCTGGATAAGCGGGATGCAGAGGGTTATCGTGTAGGCCCCAATGGCAAGACGTTTGTCATTCCTTTTGAAGTTGCTATGCATGCTCCAGATATAGTGCCGGTAACTGAACTAGTGATAGAACAGTGGAAGAAAATAGGAATTAAGGCAACAATGAAGACAATAGATCCAGGACTATGGTCGACACGTAAAGCAGCAAATGAGCTAAAGGCTACCTCGATGTGGACCTCTCTGCCTGTATGGCATAACTTTGCCATCTTTTTCTGGGGCGACACAACGATAGGACCGCCATGGCAACTGTGGTACGATACAGGTGGGGAAAAGGGTGAAGAACCCCCGGTAGAGGTTAAGAGATTTTTAGATTTACTTTACCGATCAGTGGTAGTTTCTCCTGAAGAAGCGAAAAAGGTAAGAGATGAATATCTCCGCTTACTTTACGAGAATGTTTATTTCTTTGATATAGCGGATAGGGTCAAGTATCCTCTAATAGTATCTAAAAAACTGGGAAATGTTCCTCATGCGGGCTTTGCAATTACGGCAAACTTTGCCGGGGAACAATTATTCTTTAGACAGTGACTGAGACCACCAATACTCTTGAATCCCAGGTGTCGGGTTCTTTCCCGGCACCTGGAGCTACATCGGTGAGATTTTCTAAGCTCCAAGGGTATTTGAAAGGAAGGCTACCATGTTAAGTTATGTCATTCGACGGGTTATTCTGTTAATTCCTCTTTTGTTCATCCTTTCCATTATTAGCTTCATTATCATCGAACTTCCTCCTGGTGACTTCTTAACCATGCATATATTGCAGTTAGAGCAGTCAGGCACAAAAGTTTCAGAGGCGGAGATTGCCAGGTTAACTCAGCAATATGGCCTGGATAAGCCGATGTATGTGCGGTATTTCATGTGGATCTGGAACATTATCCGCTACGGCGATTTTGGCAGGTCCTTTCAATGGGACAAGCCAGTAAGCGAGGTGTTAGGTGAGCGGATAGCACTGACCATGGTTATATCTATCTTTACGTTGATCTTCACCTGGATTGTGGCTATTCCCATTGGAATTTATTCTGCCACTCATCAATATTCACTTTTCGATCATATCTTTACTTTTTTAGGTTTCATAGGTCTTGCTACCCCTAACTTTCTCTTGGCCCTGGTGCTGATGTGGTTATCCTTCACCTATCTTCATATACCTGTAACCGGTCTTTTCTCTCCTGAGTACATGGATGCAGCCTGGAGCATAGCAAAGGTAGCTGACATGTTCAAGCACGTCTGGGTTGCTGTGATAGTAGTGGGCACAGCAGGTACAGCTGGGATCATTCGTGTTATGCGAGGGTGCCTGTTGGATGAGCTTCGCAAGCAATATGTTATAACTGCACGAGCAAAAGGACTTGCGGAAAGAAAGCTTTTATTCAAATATCCAGTGCGCATAGCCATTAACCCTTTAATCAGTACCATTGGCTGGCTGCTTCCTCAAATTGTCTCTGGAATGGCTATCACAGCTATCGTTTTGAATCTACCCACCACCGGGCCTATCCTTCTGCGAGCGTTAATGTATCAGGATATGTATCTGGCAGGAAGCTTTGTAATGATATTGAGTGCCTTAACGGTGATCGGGAGTTTAATCTCCGATATTCTATTAGCCTGGTTAGATCCTCGCATTAGATATAAAGGAGTGTCAGAATGAGGTCAACTGGAAACGAAGGGCAAAAGAAGGAAGAATACTACGTAGCCTCACAATGGCAGCTTATGTGGCGAAAGTTTAGAAAACATCAGCTGGCGATGACAGCTGCTCCCATACTTGCTTTTCTTTATTTTCTGGCCATATTTTGTGAGTTCATCACTCCTTACGGTCCTCTTACACGATTCCCACGATATCTTTATGCTCGTCCTCAAAGGATACACTTTTTTGATAAAACTAAAGGGTTTCAGATTCGACCATTTGTGTATGGCTTAAGGAGAAAGACAGATCCAAAGACCTTCCACAGGTATTTCGTGGTCGATGAAAGAAAAAAGCTTCCCATTTATTTCTTTGTTAAGGGTGAACCCTATAAACTCTGGGGTCTATTTAAGCTTAATGTTCATCTTTTTGGTACAAAGGATAATCCTGTATTTCTCTTTGGAACGGATAAGTTGGGTAGAGATCTGTTTTCTCGAACCATATACGCTTCTCGTATTTCGCTGTCCATAGGACTGGTGGGTGTTTTTTTGAGCCTTGCGCTGGGAACGCTGTTAGGTGGTGTTGCCGGATACTTTGGAGGAGTGGCTGATTCCATTATCATGCGAGTTGTTGATCTGCTCGTGTCCATACCGACAATTCCACTCTGGATGGCCCTGGCAGCAGCAGTGCCAAGGGATTGGTCAATAATTAAGACTTATTTTGCTATTACCATAGTTCTCTCCATTATTGGCTGGGCAGGGCTGGCTCGCGTGGTAAGAAGCAAGCTTTTGGCTTTGCGTGAGGAGGACTTTACCATGGCTGCCAGGATTTCCGGAGCAACTGAAGGAAGAATAATAGTAAGACACCTTCTTCCCTCTTTCTTAAGCTACCTTATAGTCAACCTGACCTTAGCCATACCCAATATGATCTTGGGCGAGACAGCTTTGAGCTTTCTTGGCCTGGGGATTCAGCCTCCAGCTGTGAGCTGGGGTACACTACTGCAGGATGCGCAGCATGTACGGGTTGTGGCTCACCATCCCTGGCTTATGATTCCAGTTTTTTTCGTGATCACCACCGTCTTAGCCTTTAACTTCTTAGGCGATGGTCTTCGCGATGCGGCAGATCCATATAAATAGTAATTGCGTAATTCATTAAAATCAAAACTAACCTAAAACAACTTTTGATACGTTTCTTGTAAATCTCCGCTAAAAGTAGTAAAGAGATAGGTAGTAAAGAGATAGAATTTGCAAAATTAAAAATTTTGAATGAAA
>QMPZ01000185.1 GCA_003648815.1 Candidatus Aerophobota bacterium
ACTATTCTGTCCGAATAGTAAGGATCTTTCTTTAGTTCTTCCAGAAATCTTTTCACTCCACTCAAGGGCGCCTCCCAACTTTCCTACTTATATCCTAATTCCTTAGGTGGATAAGGTCAAGGACTATCGTTTTCTTGAAGTATAGGAATTTATAAGTTTAACTCGCCGCCGAAGGGCATTTCCCCGAAGGAGCATTGGATGCTCCACCTTAACGAGGTCTCCGAACGGAGGAAAAAGAAAGATTTACTGTCTGAGGAGCGAAGCGACGAGTTTAAATCTTTCCCGTAGTGAGGAGACCGAGCAGAAAGAATTCAAGGAGCATCCTCAGCGACGGAGGGGAATGCCCTGAGGCTTTCTTGACTGTTCTTTCATCTTTCATTATACTGTTCATAACCTGAACGTATATCAAGCAAAGGTATCAAGGTAAAAGAGATGAGTAGCATTGAGATTACGGAAAGGGAGCTTAAGGTAATAGATGAGGTGAGCAAGGATGTTAACCTCACCCAGAGACAGATATCACGAAGGGTGGGGATATCCTTAGGGATGGTCAACATCATCCTTAAAAAGTTGGCGAAGAAGGGATATATAAAAGCAAGACAGCTTAACGGAAAGAAAATCCAGTATATCCTCACTCCTAAGGGATTTGCGGAAAAGGCAAGAAGGTCCTATCGATATCTTCTAAGGACCATATCTTCAATAAGGCAGATCAAAGAAGAGGTTCAACAGATAATACTTAAGGAGTACGAAAAAGGACAGAAAAGCTTTATCATTCTTGGAGATGGGGAGCTGGCGGATATCGTGGAGATGAGCCTTAAGGATTTAAGGAAAGAGGATTTGAGATACCGAAGGGCCGCTCGTGAGGAGGATATAAGAGATGTGCACTCTACCGTGCTGGTAGCTGAGCTTAATCCTGACCACAGGTTGAGAGGAAAGTACATAGATATTCTGGCTAACATAACCAGGTCCATATAAGGCCACCTCGCTTTTTAGATATAATCGTATATAGCGCAGACCCATATCTTTTTCAAACGCTTTCTTTAATTTTTTCTTCTTTTAAGGAAAGAGAAGATACTCAATATTTGGAGGTATCGATGCAGGTTCCATTGCTGGATCTTAAGGCACAGTATCAAAGGATAAAAGGGGAGATCAACGCAGCCATTCAAAAGGTTCTCGACTCACAACAGTTCATCCTGGGTCCCTCGGTGAAGAAACTGGAGGAAGAAATTGCCTCTTATTGTCAGACGCACTTTGCCGTGGGTGTGGCCAGCGGAACCGATGCCCTCATCCTTTCCCTGAGGGCGGCCGGGATTGGAATAGGCGATGAGGTGATAACCTCTCCCTTTACCTTCTTTGCCACTGCCGGCGCAATTCACAACATTGGAGCAAGGCCTGTTTTCGTGGATATAAAGCCGGATACCTTTAACATTGATCCGGACAAATTATGCCAGTATTTAGAAACTCGCTTCTCCAATAAGGATTCAGTCAGGGAAAGTGGGCGTCTTAAGGCCATCATTCCCGTGCATTTGTTTGGTCAGATGGCTGATATGAGGCCAATTTTAGAGGTTGCTCAAAAGTACGGCCTTAAGGTGATCGAGGATGCGGCACAGGCGATAGGAGCTGAGTACGAGAACAGGAGGGCTGGCTCTTTCGGAGAGCTCGGATGTTTTTCCTTCTTTCCCTCCAAGAACCTGGGAGGCTATGGAGATGGAGGGATGGTGGTGACCAATGATGAGAAGCTGGCACAGAAGGTGAGGATGCTTCGGGTTCACGGGTCAAGGTCCAGGTATGAGCATTCGGTGGTTGGCTACAATAGCAGATTGGATTCCCTTCAGGCAGCTGTCCTGAGGGTGAAGCTAAGATATCTGGATGAGTGGTCGGAAAAACGCCGAAGGAATGCCAGCTACTATAATGAGCTCTTCAGACAGGCTGGACTCACAGGTAATGACTCCAGCGGCAACTCTTCCGATGGTCCGATAATCGTGCCTCAGGCCCTGAAAGGACGAAGACACACCTATCATCAGTATACCATAAGGGTGAGGGAGGGAAGGAGGGATGAGCTGCGAAAGTTTCTTACAGAAAAGGGGGTTGGGACGGCCATTTATTATCCTCTTCCCCTTCATCTTCAAAGGTGTTTTCGCTATCTGGGATATAAGGAGGGAGACTTTCCGGTGGCGGAAACGCTCTGTAAGGAGGTCCTTTCCCTGCCTGTATATCCTGAGCTGACTCCTGAGATGCAGGAGTATGTGGTCGACAAGGTAAGGGAGTTCTTTAAGAAGGGGTAAAAGATGTCTACGAGAGGAAAAGTTCGCAAGGCGGTGATCCCGGTTGCTGGCCGGGGGGTGAGGATGCTTCCCGCAACCAAGTCCTATCCCAAGGAGATGTTTCCCATCCTGGGAACGCCTGTGCTTCAGTATGTGGTGGAGGAAGCCGTAAGAAGCGGCATAACCGATATCCTGATGATTATAGGAAAGCGGAAGAACGCCATAATGGACTACTTCAACCGGGATTTTGAACTGGAAAATCACCTGGCCCAGAAGGGAAAGGATGACCTCCTCAAAGAGATTGAGCGCATCTCAAATCTGGCCAATATCTACTTTACTTATCAGAAGGAATCAAAGGGCTTAGGGGATGCGGTAAGCTATGCCGAAGAGTTCGTCGGAAATGAGCCGTTTGCCCTTCTTCTGGGAGATAACATTTTCTACTCGAAGACACCCTGCACTGCTCAGCTGATATCTATCTTTGATAGGTATCAGGTCTCAGTTATTATGGTGGAGAAAGTTCCCGAATTCAAGGTGAGCAGGTACGGCATCATCAAGGGGAGAAAAATTGGCGAGCGTCTGTTTGAGATAGAGGACCTGGTGGAAAAGCCATCCTTAGAAGAGGCACCCTCTAATTTTGCCATCGGCGGAAGATACATCCTCACTCCGGATATATTTTCCTGCATAAGGAGAACTCCTCCAGGGCGGGGAGGAGAAGTTCAGATAACCGATGCCTTAAGGCTTTTGAACAGAAAATTGGGTTATATCACCGAGGGAAAGAGGTACGATATAGGTGATAAGCTCGATTATCTTAAGGCTCAGATAGAGCTTGGCTTAAAGAGGGAAGAGTTCAGGGATGAACTAAGAGAGTATCTGGAAAGCCTTTGCAAGAACGTGTGTAGTGAAGAGTGAAGGGTGAAGAGTGAAGGGTGAAGTGTAAAGAGTGAAGAGTAAAGAGTGAAGGGTAAAGGGTGAATACCACCTATTTTAATGGGGGGTTGATTATGTCTTTTGGCGAGGCAGCGTCATTCCGCAAGGGATGGTCGAAGACATTTTAACCGCTACAA
>QMPZ01000186.1 GCA_003648815.1 Candidatus Aerophobota bacterium
AACACCAAATTTATCAATTAAAGTTTGATCTTTGCAGATATCGTAAGCTAACACTTTCATATTAAATCCCTTTGCCCTTTTTATAACTGCTTTCCCTATACTACCAGTTCCAATAACTCCCAGCACCTTACCCCAAATTTCGGCACCTATAAATCTTTTCCATTCACCTGATTTTACACTCTCGTTAGCTGAACAGATCTTGCGAGCGATTGAAAGAATCAAACCAAAAGTAAAATCAGCTACTGCCTCCACCTCTTCTCCTGCGGCTGGAGTGTAAGTTACAACAACTCCATTTTTGGTAGCTGTATCCAAATCAATATTATCAAGACCTACTCCATGCTTTGAGATTACCTTGAGCTGACCCGCAATTTCTAAAACCTTTCCTGTTATTTCATCCATTCCAGTAATAATAGCATCAACTCCCGGAACGAGCTTAATTAGGTCATCCTCTTTAAGAACCCGACCCAAAGGATTTTTTATCAACTTACATCCTTCCCTTTCCAAAAGTTCAATGCCATCCTTGACAATGTTGCCAAACGACCTTGAACCTATCAGTACTTTATGCAACTTTGCCTCCTGACAACTTAAACGCTCTCATTAAACGCAGCTCATCGTTCGTAAAGAAGTAGTCTCCACTCTCAAATTTTTCTCCTACCACATCCAAACCCACCATTATGCCTTTCTCCATTATCTGATACGGTGCAACTCTTCCTTTGAAAAACTCCTTAGCTACAGACTGTCCATTTTCCATTTCTCTTTTTCAATAAATTTCGCAAACTTAACCAAATTTAATCCATTCATCCCTCCCCGCGAATATTTGCCTGGCTCACATTTCGATTCTCTATGAGAGAATACAAAACATATCTTCCAGAAACCATAGCAACATTTGGAATGATCTCAAGGGATATTGTTCATTAATTTGTTGTCTAAAAAGACCTTCCTACTTGTCGGTACTTCTAATCCTGTATCATTCGATGTGTAATTGTTTTCCCGCAACCGGAGGGTCCCAACAAAACCATAAACTCTCCTTCCTAAACAACTAATATTGATATGATCAACTGCTGTTGTTTTAGCAAATTTTTTATATAGATTTTTTATCCTTATCCGTGCCATACAGAACTTCTCCTAATTTACATTTATTCTTCACCAAAGGGTGTAGCCTCCATCAACCACAAGGTTATGCCCCGTAATAAAGTTTGATGCTTCTGAAGCTAAGAAAACAACTGCCCCTGCAAGATCGGAAGGCTCCCCCAATCTTCTCAAAGGGGTTATATTAATTATCTCTTTATAACTTTTTTTATCTTTAAGGACCTTCTGAGTTAAAGGTGTCCTCATGTATCCCGGACTGATACAATTAGCAGTTATTCCGTATTCAGCCATCTCTACCGCCAACCTTTTGGTGAATATGATAACACCCGCCTTAGATGCAGAATAATTGTATCCTCCATTAAATATTTTAGGTTTAGGAATCACCATCCCGGCTATTGAAGCAATATTGATAATTTTCCCCCTTCTCTGTCTCATCATCTGTTTGACAGCTGCTTGGCAACACAGCATAACCCCGGTTAAATTAACCTTCATAACTTCATCCCATATTTCTAAAGTCATTTTCTCTATCAGTGAGGCATGAGAGGTTCCTGCACTATTCACCAGAATATCAAGAGACCCATACTCTTTCACTGTTATCTCTACCATACTATTAACCTCTGAAATGCTGGTGACATCAGCTTTAATTGCCAGCGAACTACCTCCCGAGACAGAAATTTCATCTTTAACTTTTTGTGCGGTTTCTTCGTTAACATCAACTACAGCTACTGCAGCACCAGCCTCAGATAGAGCCATCGCCATAGCACGTCCCAGACCTGATCCGCCTCCAGTTACTATGGCGACTTTTCCGTTTAGCTTAAACAAGTCGATGCTTTTCATCACTTTTTCCAATAGTTCTAGGGTTATATGAAACGGTGGAGGTGAGAGTAACCCTGTCTCCACGAAATTTTGTTTCAGAATAGAGAACCACAGATTCTTCCCAAGAATATGCAGTCCCATCTAATTTAATGAGAGGTTGACTTAAAGGTATCTCAAGGAGAGAAGCATCCTCTGCTGAAGGTTTAACCACTCTTAGCATTCTTTTGGCCTTGACTATTGGCAATCTGTATTTTTTTTCAAGAATGGAATAGAGAGTCTGAGAGACAAAGTCATGTTTTAGCAAATCGGGAAATCTTTTTGCAGATAAATATGACTCCCCTACAAAAATAGGTTCACCTTCTACTCGTCGGAGTCTTTTCAGATATACAACTAAACTCCCAGGCTCAAGCATCAAATTGTGCGCTATGAAACTGCTGGCCTGGATTTTCTTTGCCTCGATCACTTCGGTAGTGAAAGGTAAACCGCTCTTTTTCAAACTCTCACCCAGACTGGTAAGATCCTGCATGAACACAAAGGGAACTAATTTCTTCTGTATTACAAAGGTTCCCTTTCCCCTTACTTTCCTCACCAGCGATTTTTCCATTAGAAGCTGGACAGCTTTATTGATAGTGGGTCTACTTACCCCGAATAATTCGGCCAAGTGTTCCTCCGAAGGCAATTTTACTCCGGAAGCAAGGTCGTTTCTCTCAATGAATTTCTCTAATGCTTCGCTCACCTGATAGTAGCGAGGGATTGGTTTCCCCTTATCTATGCTTAGTTGTGACCAATCAAGTTCTGCCATTTTTCCGCTCTTGTGTAATGACGTATTTACTTCTATACGTTTCAACGTAATTATAATATCGTATAGATTTTTGTCAAGCCTTTATCTCCAGTTTCCCGAAAATTTTCACTGATGGACTTTAGGAATGGAAATGTAACAATGAATAGATTTCGGGGTAAAAATTCTGAGGCATAGTTGATTTCTTAAAAAGAAATCCTGGAAGGAAAAGGTATGCTGGCAAAGCAAAAAATACTCTCCTCTTTCATGTCTTTTTTATTATAGCGTTGAGGGGAAAGAAGAAGTTTTTCTTCGCTACACAAGATAAAACTGCTCCTCTTGTAAGTGCCTTAAAGAGGGAAAAGGGGTTTTGCCTAATTCCTCTTATTCTGTGATATTCAGGACACTTTCCCATCTATACTTTGAGTTTCTTTTTGTCCTTTCCCGTTAAAATGATCCTTCGAGAAAATATATCTGCTTTATCTTTTAAAAATTCAAAGATTTTTTTGTAATCTTTTCCTCTCACAATAATAACCCCTCTTATGGGAGATAAATGAGGAATCTTATCCAAAAGCCCCTCTCTTTTGTAGGTATATTTCCCAAAGTTAGATTTATCCTTATAACCTAACAG
>QMPZ01000187.1 GCA_003648815.1 Candidatus Aerophobota bacterium
CATTATATCCCGACTTCATCGCGTTTTATTAAATATTAGAAATTTAGATAATACATAACATATTGTATAATAAAGAGTAGTGTAGATTTTGATTTTCAAAAACCTTTTGTAGTGCCTACTGAAAATTATATATTGACAATTATACAAATAATTGCTATATTATAGCTATGTTTGTACGCACAAAAAAATCACCCAAAACAGATAAAATCTCAGTTCAGATTGTAAAGAATATCCGAAAAGACGGAAAAGTAAGGCAAGTCATAGTCCGTCATGTGGGTATGGCTAAGAATGAAGAGGAACTAAAACATTTCAAAAGACTTGCTGAGTATATCAAAGCCGATTTAGAGAGTGAATATCAACTGAATATATTTTCATCGGAAGTGATTGCTGAGCAGGCTATAGAGGCTAGAAAGCGTCAGGAGGGAAAGGAGAAAGAACTGTCTGTAAATTTAAAGGAACTGAGAGAGGAACAACGTATTACCGTTGGCATCCATGAGGTTTATGGTGTAATCTATCGTGAGTTAGGTTTTCATAATTTGTTGGGATCTCCCAGTCGGAAGGTAGCGGTAAGCAAGGCATTATACAATATCGTGATGGCAAGGATAGCTTCTCCGGGCAGCAAGCGTAGGAGTGTTAAGTTATTGAAGGATGATTTTGGCGTGCGTCTTCGATTGGACACTGTTTATCAGATGATGGATATGTTTGAGGATAAAGTTATAGATAAGCTAAAGGAGCGAACCTACCGTGCTGCCAGAGAGCTTTTAGATCAGGAATTTGATGTAGTTTTTTATGATTGCACCACCTTATACTTTGAATCATTTCAGGAGGATGATTTACGGCGTAATGGATACAGCAAGGATAATAAGTTTAATCAACCCCAGGTACTATTGGCGATATTGGTAACCACAGAAGGATTACCTGTAAGTTATGAAGTTTACCCTGGCAACACATTTGAAGGTCACACGTTATCCAATGCTCTGGATGAGTTAAGGTCAAAATACAGGATAAACAATGTCATATTTGTCTCTGACAGTGCTTTATTAAGCAAGGAGAATCTTAGTCTTTTGGAGAGTAAGCGTCAGGGATATATAGTGGGAGCCAGATTGCGTAATCTATCCAATTCATTAAAAGAGAAGATTCTCGATAAAGATAACTACCATCCTTTAAAGATGAGAGTTAAAAATCAAGAGGTTAATACTGGTTTGGATGATATGGAATCTGAGTATTCCGTGGCATATTTTGATTTAGACGAGAATCGGAGATTGATTGTTACATATAGCCCTCGTCGGGCAACGAAAGATCGATTGGATCGTGAAAAAGCCTTGAGAAGGTTAAAGAAAAGATTAGAAAAGAGCAAAAATCCGTCTGATATGATCAGTAATTATGGGTACAAGCGATTTCTTAAGATAGAAGGAGAATCAAAATTAGTTTTGAATGAGGAAAAATTAGAATTGGAGAGTCGCTGGGACGGACTTCACGGTGTTATTACAAATCGCAAGGATCTGCCTTTAGCAGAGATAATCTCCCAGTACCATGGTTTATGGCAGGTTGAAGAGAGTTTTCGCATCAGTAAACACGATCTTCGTATCAGGCCAATTTATCATTGGACACCACGGAGAGTAAGAGCGCATATCGCCATCTGTTTTATGGCTTTAAGTTGCATTAGGCATCTGGAATACCGAGCTGTGAGATTATACCGTAAACTATCACCTGAAGTAATCCGGAATGAGTTGTTGCATGTACAGATGAGCATATTGAAAGATACCAAAAAAGGACGTTATTACGCCATTCCATCTTCTTTATCAGAACATACTAAGGGATTATACAAAATAGTTGGGAAAAAAATATCAACTAGACCTTTTGAAATAAAATAACCCCCTAAAAAAGATTATAAAATCACCTCAAGAAAGATATTGTAGTGCCTAATAAAAATATGATGTTTTTTATTTACAATAACTTACAAATATTTAGCGATGAAGTCAGGAAACAACTAATATTATCCAGGAGCTTTAGCCCCTTTTTAGAGTGAACTCATCAATGTTTATTTATCCCCGGACCATAATCAAGACCATCTTGAATGGCTCTTCTGCTTTGACTGCATGCGGGATATTTGCCGGCATTATGATTTGCCGACCAGTCTCGAGCCGGTAGTCAGAACCATCTATAGTAATAATACCAGCTCCATCCACAACTTCCACTAAGGCCTCAAAGGGTGCCGTATGTTCGCTTAGCTTCTGTCCTTTGTCAAATGCAAAAACAGTAATATTCCCCGATTTCTGCTCAATCAGGGTCTTGCTTACAATAGAATCCTTCTGATAGTCGATTATGTCAGCATATTTGAATGGCAAACCTCTATCCACAGATTTTGAGCTTTCCATTTTTATTTCTCCATTTTTCCTTAAATCCACTCTTCTTTTAAAATTTCACCCTGTATACCAACGACAATGAGCTTGATCGGGATCTTCCGATCCGTTTCGTAAACAGCTTTCTGGGCAAGACGTAGCAGTCAAAAGATCAATAACCTGATAGTGGAGTGCATGGGGGGAGATGAGATTGTATTTGTACTGACCAGTGTGGGAGCTGGGGATGATGTTTCTCATCCACTCCTGATTATGATCCATTAGGTGATTCAGATTGGCTTTGATAATATTAGTTACCTTCATGGTGACCAAAGACCAACTCTCCTGTCTTCTGGGAGATGAAACATTCAGGAGGGATCTTGTGTCTAAGATTTTACAATCACCGCAGAAAGGTAGCCAACCGTATATTGCCCGGGTTGTTTTCTCCGGTTACATCTCCAGAGTTAGTATGATGAAGTACTATGAGCTTATTTGCCCCTATCCTTTGAGCAGTATCAACCACAATTGAAACGGGAACTTTCCCGCATACGCTACAATCATCAGGACTCAAAACTTCTCTAATGCGAGTAAGATCAAAGCTTAAAAGCGCTTCTATCACAGCTTTATCTCTTCTAACCACCTCATCATAATCAGGTATGTGATGAAGGTCTGTACTGGCAATGAGTAGAAATTTCCTGCCTTTCAATACTTTTACCAGAGCTTTCACAATATCCTGACAACCATAAATATTCCCCAAACCTATCATAATTGGAAGAAGTGTGAACTCTTTCAATGCTACCTGCAAAAATGGCAGTTGGATTTCTATTGAGTGTTCTGTTTCATAAGAAATAAATGTTAATTCGACTTCATCTGCAATCTGTTCGAGGAGTTCTTTTTCTATTGGCACTTTTCCCAGCGGCGTCTCGTAATAGGAAGCGGCATTAACCATGTACCCTCCAACTGGCA
>QMPZ01000188.1 GCA_003648815.1 Candidatus Aerophobota bacterium
ATTATCAAGAATTAAAAATACTTTTCCTTCAGTACATTGCAGAAAATACTGGAGAAAATCACCAAAGCTCTCTGCATTGAAAACTGATGCTCTTTTGGTTATAAGCTGTCCTGTCTTCACATTGAGTGCTCCCAAGAAACCTACTTTCTCCCGCGTGGAAGCAGATATTATTTGAGGTTGATGCCCCCTTAAAGACCACATACGCGTTATGCTGCTGTGTCTTTGAAAATGAACTTCATCCTCTGCCCAAAGCTCTATATGCGGATCACTCATCCATCGGTAGAATTTTTTTTAAACTCCTCCTGCTTCAGAGGATCTGCTTCATGAGCCTGACGGCGTGGTCGCTGTAGGGTAAAGCCTAATCTGTGAAAGAGCCTCTGACATTGGCGAATACTTAAAGTTATCCCGTAGTGTTCTTTGAGATGATGGGATAGTAGGGGTCCATCCCAGAGGTTTTGATCGTATCCCAGTTTTCTGGGGGAGCGCCGTATTTCATTTCGCAGTTTCTTTTCCTTTGATCTGGGTAGTTTACTGGGACGCCCTGGATGCTTTTTGTCCCATAGTCCCCGTAGGCCATGTGAAAGAAGTCGATGGATCCAGTACTGAACAGTTCGCGGTGAATGTCCATAAAACTGTGCTGCTTCATAGGAACTTGCACCTTGAAGTACATGGAGAATAACGTGAAGCCGGTGAAAGTAACGACCCTCAGGTCTTCCAGTTATTTCATCCTGAATTGCAGCAATGAAAGTTTCTACATCAGGAATTTCAAACTTTCTCATGGGAGTAAACCTCCTTGAAAGTCGGTTTACTCCCATTATATCAAAAATCTAATTATGCGCAATAAATTACGTCGTTACATATATTAATTACATTATTTTATATCATTTTGTGCAAATTATAGTCACAATATGGTCACAAAGGTTTACTATTTTACTCAGGTATTTATTTTTAATAGAGAGTTAAAGTTCCCCGCGAGCAAACACTCCCTACCTAATACACCCTAAAAATTTATACCGCACGTTTTTATTAGCGCTTTCTCTATGATTTCAGAATTTTATACCGAAATTGTTTCGTTGATTTTAGTGTGATTAGAGTATTTTGTTGACAATATAAAGCTTATAGACTTCTTATATTAAGCTTTCTATACTTTATTTTGTAAAACAAATTTAATTGACAAATTTTCAGAGCTCCACTTGACAAAAAACAGTATTAAAAATTATTATTAGTATTAGACCTTTAAGAAGGGATAGGCTAAAATAAGGGCCGGGAGGTGGTGAGATTAGAAAGGTAAATAGGCCCATCAGCCTGGGGGTAAGGAAGGCTTTCCAGAAGAGAAGTGTCGAAAGATTATTTTTCTCTTTTGGAATGGAAACTTTCCACAAAAGAATGAACCATGTTATCTATATGTAAGAGGAGAAATAAGATGCAAAGTTTTTTTAAAAAAATTTTGATTCCAGTGATAATAGGGTTTTTGTTGAGTGGTATGGGGTTTGATTTAACTACTCAGGTGATGGCTAAAGAAGTCATAGTTTGGAAAATGGCTACCAAAATGCCACCAGAAAGCCCGGAAGGAAAAGCCTTCCAGCTATTTGCAGATAAGGTAAAGGAAAAGAGTGAAGGAAGAATGAGGATAGATGTTTATCCGTCTGAACAGTTAGGCAAAACAGAAGCTGTTATCGAGATGGTTAGAGCAGGCACAGTTCATGTGTATCCAGAGGGAATTGGTTACCTTGAGAGGTTTATTCCCGCGTATGGAACTGTTAATCTCCCTTTCGTTTTTGAGAATAGAGCCCACTGGAAAAGGTTTGTACAGAGTCCTCGAGTAAAAAAATGGGAGGAAAGACTTCGGAGAGAATATGGGATCAGACTTCTTGGTGATCCAGCAGCTTTTGTAAGGGGTCCCTATAGGGTATTAGTATCTAAGAAGCCCATTCTTTCTGTTGAGGATGTCCAAGGATTAAAACTGAGAATGTATCCAAATGATACAGTAATAGCAGTTTGGCAGAAATTGGGAGCAGACTGCATTATGCTGGCATGGACAGAAATCTATGAATCCTTACAAAGAGGACTAGTAGAAGCTTGTACCTCGCCTGTTGCGCTTGTGGATGCGATGAAATTCCAAGAAGTGGCTAAGTATATATTGAGGACCAATGAATTTCCCCAGGGGATGGCTTTCATGACTAATAATAAAGCTTTTGAAAGCCTTCCTTCCGACTTGCAACAAGCTGTATTAGAAGCTCACAAAGAAGCTTCCGAATTTAGTGCAAAAATCATGTCTGAGGCAGCGGAAGAATCAATTGAGAGGATGATAGAAAGAGATGGCGTCACCTTTATTCGTGCTCCTATGGCACCTTGGAGGAAAAAAGTGAGACCTCTTTATGAAAAATGGGAGGAAGAAAAGAGAATTCCCCAGGGGATAATTGAGTATATTGAGAAATTAAAGTAATTTCTTAAAAAATATATAAAAATTCAGGTTCCGGATTCGACACTTTGCTAAAGTGTCGAATCCGGAGAAAGGTGAAATGGGTAGACTGTGGAAATCAAAAGATGTAGTGGACCCCCAAAATGTCAAGTCCGAAATTTTCTGTAAATTACCTCCAAGATAAGGAAGATATATCCGAGGAGAAAATGCTAAACAAATTCTCCTCATCACCTCTGCTCTTTCAAAAAAAACCAGGGGAAAATAAGCTAAATTCCCTTATTGTCCTTAATTTCAAAGATTAATACAGGGCTCATATAGGATTTTTTAACTGCCAGGTCAAGAAAAATCTACTCTCACACCAAAAATAACTCCTTACATGAGTCTTAAATAGTACCTTTAACCCTAAAAGCTCTTTCTCAGAAAATTTAGGTTACTACCACCTCCTTTCCAGGCTCAACTTTAAGGATCTCATTTTCTCCCTCGTAAAGAGGCTTCATTTTCATGTATCTTCTTCCGGTTAACCACTCCTCATTTTGTTCTATACAAAGGGCACAGATAAGACGAAGACAGGCAAAGCTTCTTAGGATTGCCCGCTCGACGGTGTACTACAAACCGGTTGTGGATGAGTATAACTTGAAGCTGATGCACCTTATCGATGAAAAGTTTTTCAAAACACCCTTTTATGGATCCCGAAGGATGAGAGAGATGCTGAGGAGAAAAGGCTATAAGGTTAACAGAAAGAGGGTACAACGGCTCATGAGGCTTATGGGGATAGAAGCTATTTACCCTAAAAAGAGTCTCTCAAGGCCTTCTCCTGACCACAAGGTATATCCATATCTTTTGAGAAATAGAAAAGCAAGG
>QMPZ01000189.1 GCA_003648815.1 Candidatus Aerophobota bacterium
CCCCTCACCCTTCACTCTTCACTACACTTCTCACCAACTCCTGAAATTCCTCCTCGCTTAACGTCCTCACACCTAAGCTTTTGGCCTTCTCGTATTTGGAGCCGGGGTTCTTGCCCACCACTACATAATCCACCTTTTTGCTGACGCTGCTCACCACTCTCGCCCCCAAGCTTTCCACCAGTTCCCTTGCCTCCTGTCGGCTATAGTGCTCCAAGCTTCCGGTAAAGACAAACCTCTTTCCTGCCAGGGGAGCCTCCCTTCTTCGCTCTTCCTTCCTTCCCATCTGAACCCCATACCTTCTGAGCTTCTCTATAAGCTCCTTATTTTTTTTCTCTTTAAAGAAGAGCACTATTGAATTAGCCGTCCGCGGGCCAATCTCAGGAATGGCCTCCAGCTCCTCCTGCGTTGCCCTCGATAGCTCATCCAGAGAGGAAAAATGCTCGGATAAGATACGAGCCCCCCTTGCTCCCACATAACGAATGCCCAGGGCGAATATGAGGCGGTTTAAGGGCTGAGATTTGCTCCTTTCAATCTGAGAAAGAAGGTTTTGAGCGGACTTTTCCCCCATCCTCTCTAAGGAAGAGAGAGTGGCAAGGTCAAGCTTATAAAGATCAGCTATATCCTGGACAATTTTCTTGTCCACCAGCTGGTTGATTAACTTATCGCCCAGTCCCTCAATGTCCATAGCTGTCCTCCGGGCATAATGAGCTATTCTTTCCTTCAGCTGAGCAGGACAGGATGAGCCTATGCATCTGGCTACCGCTTCATCCTCCAACCTGACCACCTCTGCCCCGCACACCGGACACCTCTTCGGCATCGAAAACTTCTTCTCCTTACCCGTGCGCTTGCTCTCCACGACCTTCACCACCTGAGGAATGACGTCTCCTCCCTTCTCCAGGATTACCGTATCGCCGATGCGTATGTCCTTCCTCCTGATCTCATCCTCATTATGCAGGGTAGCCCGACTGATAGTGCTGCCGGCTAAGGGAGTCGGCTCGAGGATGGCTACCGGAGTGAGAGCCCCTGTCCTTCCCACCTGAACGATGATGTCCTTTATCTTAGTGGTAGCCTGTTTTGCCGGGAACTTATAGGCAATGGCCCAGCGTGGACTTTTACTGGTGGAGCCAAGTCGCCTCTGCTGCTCTATGGAGTTGACCTTGATCACCATCCCATCAACCTCATAGTCGAGCTCCTCCCTCCTCTTCGCCCAGAGACTGCAATAGTCAATCACCTCTTGAATGCTCCTGCACAGCTTAATATAAGGGTTAACCTTAAATCCCCACTCCTTAAGCAGCTCAAGGGATTCGAAGTGAGTGGGGGGAGTCGCTATTGAGGTGGACTCGGTGAGGTTATAGATGAAACTGTCCAGGGGTCTTTGGCTGGTAATCTTGGGATCCAGAAGTTTAAGCGAGCCAGCAGCGGCGTTACGAGGATTGGCAAACAGACTCTCTCCCCTTCTTTCCCTTTCCCTGTTCAACTTGCGAAATCCAGATACGCTCATATAGACCTCTCCCCGCACCTCTATCCTTCCCGGCACCTTCTTCCTCAGCTTCAAGGGAATGGTGCGGACAGTTTTAAGGTTTGCCGTAACCTCATCACCCCTCCTTCCATCTCCCCTGGTCGAGCCCCTTATGAACTCGCCATCCTCATAGATAAGGGAGATGGAAACTCCGTCTATCTTCAGCTCCACCACATATTCAAACTCCTCATCCGGAAGCTCTCGATGAAGTCTGGCCTCAAACTCCCTTATCTCATCTTCAGAATAAGTGTTGTCCAGGCTCAACATGGGTATGTGATGCTCAACCGTGGGAAATCCCTCAATCGGCTCACCACCTACCCTCTGGGTAGGGGAGTTAGGAGTGCGAAGGGAAGGATATTTTTCCTCCAGCTCCTTCAGCTCCCGCATCAGCTGGTCGTATTCGTAATCGGAAATTTCCGGATTGTTCTCCACGTAATATTTATGGTCATGATAATGGATAAGTTCCCTGAGCTCCTCCACCCTTTTTCTTATCTTATCATTGACCATTTTTAGTCCTCTTTATAATCTTTAAAAACTTCCTTTTGCCCACCTGCAGGATATGTTCATCGTCCAGATGAACCTCCAAATTAACATCCTTTATCTTCTTCCCATCCCATCTTACCCCTCCCTGAAGGATCAAACGACGGGCCTCAGACCTGCTTTGAACCATGCCCGTTAGCTGAAGAAGTCTCACTATCCACACCCTTCCTTCCTTTATCTTAGCCGAATCCAGGAAAAAGCAGGGAAGTTCCTCAGGAATCTCTCTTCTACTGAAGACAGCTTCGAACCTCTTCTCCTCTTCCTCTGCAGAATCCTTACCCCAGTAAAGGGTAACTATCTGTCTTGCCAGCTCCTTCTTCGCCTCCTTGGGATGAAGCTTTCCCTCCTTAAGGGCTTTTTCCCTTAAAGCTATCTCCTCCTCGCTTAGAGGGGTAAGCAGACGGAAGTACTTGAAGATAAGCTCATCCGGGATCGACATGACCTTGCCGTACATCTGGTCAGGAGGCTCGGTTACACCGATGTAATTTCCCAGGCTCTTGCTCATCTTCTGCCTGCCATCCGTTCCCTCAAGAATGGGCATGGTGATTATAACCTGGGGAGGCTGAGCATATGATTTCTGTATCTGCCTTCCCATCAGAAGGTTAAACTTTTGATCAGTTCCCCCTATCTCCACATCTGCCTTCAAGGCCACCGAATCATACGCCTGCATTAAGGGATAGAGAAACTCGTGAAGGCCGATGGGTGACTCATTTTGGTACCGTTTGGTGAAATCGTCCCGTTCCAAGATTCGAGCCACCGTGCATTGAGAGGCAAGTTTCAGGACATCGGAAAGACGAAGGGAGCTCAGCCACCTGCTGTTGAAGACGACCTGCGTCCTTTCAGGATCAAGTATCTTAAACACCTGCTCCTCATAGGTCCTGGCATTGACCTTTATCTCCTCAGAAGATAGGGGCTTTCTGGTGGAAGTTCTGCCGCTGGGATCTCCGACCCTGGCGGTGAAATCTCCGATGACGAGGATAACCTTATGTCCCAAATCCTGAAAACACTTCAGCTTACGAAGAACCACGCTATGCCCTAAGTGGATATCGGGGCTGGTGGGGTCAACTCCGTACTTAATCTTGAGGGAGCCCTTGCTCTTTATCCTCTCCAAGAGCTCCTCTTCTCGAATAATTTCCACCGTGTTCTTCTTGATCAGTTCAAGCTGTCTTTCCGCATCCATTCATTTTCCTCTTTAATTTTAGTGAAGAGTGA
>QMPZ01000190.1 GCA_003648815.1 Candidatus Aerophobota bacterium
CCTTGCTCTTTATCCTCTCCAAGAGCTCCTCTTCTCGAATAATTTCCACCGTGTTCTTCTTGATCAGTTCAAGCTGTCTTTCCGCATCCATTCATTTTCCTCTTTAATTTTAGTGAAGAGTGAATGGTAAATAGGATGCTTTTCTAAATTATGGCGGGTCTGAAGACCTGCGCTACTGTTTCCTTGGATAATCGCTTTTTAAGAATCTCCAGGATCTTACAGGAAACCTTCCCCACCGAAGAGTATTCCTCCATGTTCAGCCATATTATTCGGTCATCCTTTTTGAACCAATTAAGCTGCCTTCTGGCAAACCTTCGCGTATCCCGTTTTATCAGCCTGATTGCCTCCTCCTTAGAGTAGTCTCCCTTAAGATACCCTATAATCTGTCGATAACCTAATCCCTGCATCGAAGGAAGGTCCTCAGAATATCCCTTATCCAAAAGAGACTTTACTTCCTCTATCAGCCCCTGCCCTATCATCCTGTCCACCCGCTCGTTTATCAATCTATAAAGAGATTCCCTCTTCCTTTCCAGACCAATCATGACCACACCTGAAAGGCGTGCTGAACACTCTTTTTGATAAGAGGATATTTTTTTTCCTGTAAGTTCGTAAACCTCCAGGGCACGGATAATTCTTCTCTGGTCATTGGGATGAATGCGGGAAGCCGCCTCAGGATCAATCCTCTTTAAATCCCGATACAGGGACTCGTTCCCCTCTCTACGCGCTTTTTCCTTCAGCCTTTCCCGAAGCTCCCAGTCAGCCCCTGGACCGACGAAAAGCCCATCCACTGCTGCCCTTATGTAGAGCCCGGATCCTCCCACCAGGATGGGGAGCTTACGCTCTTTTTGAAGTCTTTTGATGATGGAGCGAGCTCTAACTCCAAATTCAGCAGCGTTAAAGACCTCATCAGGAAACACCACATCTATAAGGTGATGGGGAATTTCTTTTCTTATCCTCTCGGAAGGCTTAGCTGTCCCTATATCCATTTCCCTGTAGATTTGACGGGAATCGGCCGAGATCACCTCTCCTTTGACCCTTCTCGCCAGATTTACCGCCACCTCTGTCTTTCCCACAGCGGTCGGACCTACGATGACCAAAAGAGCATCCATCACCCGCAGATCTCCCCCCTTAAGGCCCATTGGCTACTGTCCACTATCTTCACCTGGACAAGTTTTCCTACGAGATCCGGACTTCCCTTAAATACCACCACCTTATTGGTCCTCGTCCTTCCCTGAAGCTCATCGGAGCTTTTCTTTGAAAGACCCTCTACTAAAACCTCAAACTTCTGCCCTACCAGGGACTTATTTCTTTTTTCCAAAATTTCCCTCTGGAGTTGAATGAGCCTTCTTAGCCTTTCCTTCTTTACCTCCTCAGGAAGTTGGTCCTCAAACTCAGCGGCCTCAGTCCCCTTTATACGGGAGTAACAGAAGGTGAAAGCTCCGTCAAACTCCACCTTTCTCACCAGATCCAGCGTCTCCTGAAAGTCCTGTTCGCTCTCGCCAGGAAATCCCACGATGATGTCCGTGGTCAGGCTTATCTGGGGAATGGTCTTTCGAATCTTGTCCACCAGCTCCAAATATCTCTCCTTGGTGTAGCCCCTTCTCATCCGCTTCAGCACCTTGTTGGACCCTGCCTGAACAGGAAGATGAAGATGCTCACAGACCTTATCCAGATCCCTCATCCTCTGGATTAACTTATCAGTTATGTCCTTGGGATGGGAGGTGGTGAACCTTATCCTTTCAATTCCCTCTATGCAGTTTATTCGGGTGAGAAGGTCGGCAAAATCCAGTCGGTTTTCCAGACCCTTACCGTATGAGTTCACGTTCTGACCTAAAAGGGTTACCTCCTTGTATCCCTGACAGGACAGCTCTTCAACTTCTCTTAAGATATCCTCAGGAAGCCTTGACCTTTCCCTTCCCCTCACATAGGGAACGTTACAATAGGTACAGAAGTTATCACAACCACGCATTATCGGAACGTAGGCGCTAAACCTGTTTTTTCTTAACTTCGGCAGTTTCTCGGGAATTGTCTCTCGCTCCTCCACGTCCACTATCCTCTCACCGCTCTCCCTCACCCTTCTGACCACGAGGGGAAGACGATAAAAGTTAAAGGTGCCCAGGATAAAGTCCACATAAGGGGCCTGCTGCAGGACCTCCTCAGGTCTTCTTTGAGCAACACAACCGCATACTCCGAGGATCAGATGCGGATTTTTCTCCTTTAGCTTCTTAATCTCCCCCAGCTTGCTGTATACCTTCTGCTTGACCTTCTCCCGCACATAACAGGTATTGAGGATGATAAGATCAGCCTCCTCCGGTTTTGAGGTAAGCTGGTAATGGTCTTTCGTCAGCAGGCCAGCCATCACCTCGGAGTCATATTCGTTCATCTGACAACCATAAGTCTTTATGTAAGCCTTCTTAAACATGGACGTTTCTCTTCAGCTCGGCCAAAAGCGAAGCTGGAACCTTCACCTTGCCCATCAGCACCTCATCCTTGGCCTCTCCATGGCAGTCAGAGCCGCCGGTGACAAGAAGATGATATCTTTGAGCTATCTTCAAATAATGCTCACTGACCTGAGGGCTATGAGCACTATGATAAACCTCGATTCCTCGAAGTCCAGCTTCAACTAAATCGGGAATTAAATCATCCCTTTTTGATAGATACGGATGGGCAAGGACGGGAACTCCTCCAACTTTCAAGATTAACTTAATCACCTCAAAGGGAGAGACCTTCATCTTCTCCACATAGGCGGGCCTTCCTGGATTTAGCCACTCTTCAAAGGCAGCTCCTATTGAGGAAACATAGCCCTTCTTCACCATCAAACGGGCAATATGAAGACGACTGATCACTCCCTGTGGAGCTAATCCCTTCAGCTCATCGTAGTCAATCCTCATGCCCAGGGACTCCAGCTTCTTGACCAGTTTCTGGTTACGTTCGACCCGAGCTGCCTGAAACTCCTTTAGCTTAGCTAAAAAGCCATCGTTCTTCCAGTTAAGATAATAACCGAGGATGTGAATCTCATCTTCTCCTATATCAGTGCTCATCTCCACCCCCGGAACTACCTCCACTCCTAACTTTTTCCCTGCGGAAATGGCCTCCTCCAAACCAGAGACGCTATCGTGGTCAGTTATGGAGATAGCCACCAACCCCAATTCTTTTGCCTTGCAGACCACCTCCTCAGGCGTGTAGGTTCCATCGGAATATATCGTATGGATATGTAGATCAATCATCTCCATCTTCATCTCTCCA
>QMPZ01000191.1 GCA_003648815.1 Candidatus Aerophobota bacterium
GCTGCGAAGACGTCGCCTGAAGGTGTTATAATAAGCGGGTTTATTTCTGCAATTGTAGCATCTAATTCTTCGAAAATGTTGTATAACCGTTGAAGCGTTTCTGCAACCTTTATCAATGGAGTTCCAGTCAATCCTATTTTCTTTAAAAATTTTCTGGCTTCATAAAGCTCAAAACTTGAAAGCGGGTCAACTTCTCTTCGCACTATCTTTTCTGGGTATTTAGCTGCTACCTTTTCTATATCTATTCCTCCTTCTGAGCTTGCAAGGAGTACTGGTTTTCCTTTACTTGTGTCTAAGGCTATACTCAAATAGATTTCTTTCATAACAGGTAGCATCTCTTCGATGAGAACCTTTTTGACTACTAACCCTTTTATTTTAGTTGATAAAAGTTTCTTAGAGGCTTCCTCTGCCTCTTCAGGAGTTCGAGCAGCCAATATCCCTCCAGCCTTCCCTCTTCCGCCAACAAGAATTTGGGCCTTTACAAGAACTGGTTTATTAAGTTCTTTGGTGAAAACTGCTGCTTCAGTTGGGCTTGACGTTATGATACCCCTTGGCACAGGAATCCCTTTTTCGGCGAATATTTGTTTTACTTCATATTCGTATAGCCTCATTATTTCAACCTCAAGGAATCTATATAACAGATTTACTCGAAAGGGTTAAATGCCAAAAATATTTTAAATCTTTTGATCACTAATGGGGAGAATAATCGCTTTCGGTAGGAAAAAACCCAAAATCCATGAAAGTGCCTATATCGACCCTACAGCAGTAATTATTGGCGACGTAACTATAATGGAAAACGTAAGCGTCTGGCCGCTTTCAGTAATTCGTGCAGATGAAGAAAAGATTACTATAGGGAATGACTCGGCAATTTTGGATCATGTATTAATTGAAGCGCCGAAAAATAACCCGGTAGAGATAGGAGAAAAAGTTATAGTTAGCCATTGTGCAGCGCTTCATGGCTGCAAAGTTGGAGACAAAAGCCTTATTGGAGTAGGTTCGATCGTTCTTGATGGAGCCATTATCGAAAGCGAATGTATTATCGGTGCAGGCGCCGTAGTTCCCCCTCACACCAAGGTGCCCAAGAGAGCGTTAATGCTTGGGGTGCCGGCTAAACAAGTTAGAGAAGTCTCTGAGAAAGAAATTAAAATGATAATAAATGAAATTATAAAAATACAACGTAAAGCAAAAAAGTATGTTCAGAAAATTTAATCAACTTCAAGACAAAATCCTTTGGTGATGCATCGTGGGAGGATTAGGTAACTTGTGGCACGCGATGGAAATGGATGAGGTGTTACGTAAGCTTGAAGTTGGAATTAATGGTCTCAATAAGAAAGAAGCTGAGAGGAGACTGCAGAAATATGGATACAACGAGTTAAAAGAGAAAAAGCGTCGAACTGCATTGCATATGTTTTTAGACCAGTTTAAAGACATTTTTATGCTTTTACTGATAGTTGCCATAATTTTTTCCGTTGTTGTAGGATACTACGAAACTTTAATGGAGCCCACTAAGGGCTTTATTGAAACCTATACGGACGCGATAACAATAGGTGTAATAGTTATTCTCTGTGCTACAGCTGGCTTCGTTCAGGAGTATAAAGCTGAAAAAGCTGTAGAAGCCTTAAAAAAATTGACGGCTCCAGAGGCTAGAGTGATCAGAGATGGACGAGAAGTTACGATACCTGCAAGAGAAGTAGTACCTGGGGACATTCTGGTTTTAGAAACAGGTGATCGCGTTCCCGCAGACGCACGCATAATTGAAGCCGTTGAATTAAAAACTAACGAAGCTGTTTTAACTGGAGAGTCAACGCCAATAAAAAAGGAAGTAACTGTAGTGAAAGAAGATGCTCCAATTTCTGAGCGGAAAAACATGGTTTATGCAGGAACGCACATAGTCTATGGAAGGGGAAAAGCTGTGGTTGTGGCTACAGGTATGAACACAGAGTTTGGGAAAATAGCTGAAATGGTGCAAACAGCTGAGGAGGAGCGGACGCCGCTTCAAAGGAAGCTGGATAGATTTGCATCTAAATTAGCAAAGCTTGTCATAGGAGTTTGTGTACTAATATTCGCCCTTGAAGCTTTCGAGGTCGCGGTGTATGGATGGAAAGTAGAAGGGTTCATTCAAGCTTTCATGTCCTCAATAGCATTAGCAATATCAGCTGTTCCAGAAGGTCTGCCTGCAATAGTGACAATAACGCTTGCACTGGGTGCGAGGGAGTTTGCAAAGCGAAATGCGATTGTAAGAAGATTGGCATCGGCTGAAACTTTGGGTGCCGTCACAGTTATATGCTCAGACAAAACTGGAACGCTAACCAAGGGAGAGATGACTGTAAGGAAAATATATGTGGATGATAAGGTGATTGAAGTCACAGGAGTGGGCTATGAGCCTAAGGGCGAATTCATTTTAAATAATGATGCCGTAAAACCTGAAAAAGACTTATTATTGCTGCTTAAGATAGGTGCACTCTGCAATAATGCACGAATAGAAAGGAACGACAAAAACAATACATGGCAAGTCGTTGGTGACCCCACAGAAGGCGCATTGCTAGTTTCGGCAGCCAAAGCAGGAATTAAACTCGAAGAGCTTGAAAAACATTATCCAAGAATAGGAGAAGTCATATTTACCTCAGAAAGGAAACGTATGACAACTGTACATATCACACCGGAAGGAACAAAAGTCGCTTATATGAAAGGGGCCCCAGAAGTGGTTCTAGAGAGATGCAATAGCGTACTGATGGACGGAAAAGAAGTAAAACTAACTGAGAAAATGAAAAGAAAAATTTTGAAAATGAACGATAAGTTTGCTAACGAAGCCTTGCGTGTTCTTGGAATGGCCTATAAGACATTACCAGAAGGAATTCGTGAATTCAACGAAAAAACAGTTGAAGAAGACCTCGTTTTCGTTGGTTTACAAGGGATGATTGACCCACCAAGAGAAGAAGCGATAGAGGCGATTAAAACATGTCAAGAAGCCGGAATAAAGACTGTAATGATAACGGGCGACCACAAACTAACAGCCGTCGCCATCGCCAAAGAAATTGGAATAATGCAGAAAGGCAACATAGTTCTAACTGGTGAGCAACTGGACAAGATGACCCAAGAAGAGCTAGAAAAAATCGTGGAAAACGTTACTGTATACGCGAGAGTTTCTCCGGAACACAAGCTAAAAATAGTTAACGCATTAAAGGCTAAAGGTCACATAGTGGCGATGACTGGAGACGGAGTCAACGAC
>QMPZ01000192.1 GCA_003648815.1 Candidatus Aerophobota bacterium
TCAGCCCGTAAGGTCTCAGGCATGAAGAAAAGAAAGTTCATCTTGCTCACTGTGCTTTCCTCATCTCGATCACTTTTTGAATCTATAGGGGAGTTCTGCAAACTTCAGAACTCCCCTAAACAAATACCCCTTTTACTTCTTTACTTTTTGAAGAAGAACTGTTCTGCTTCGAAATTCTCCGGACTTGTCTCGCAACTTCCAATCGTGGCGAGATTTCGGAAGTTATTTTTAGCTATTATTACGTAGGGAATTTCTGCTGCATCTCCAATCATCCAGATATGTTTTGCTTCCAACCTGACTATCTCTCTGGCAAGTCGATCTCTCTCCTCTTCATCAACGGTGACAACGAGCTTGTCCCAAAGCTCTATAGCCTTAGCTATATCCCCTGTAGGTTTTTGGCCAGCTTTTCCTTTAGTGGCATGCCAGCGACCATATTCTGGTGCCCAGTGGACAACATTGGCATATAACGGAAGTATGCAGCCTGAAGCAGTGGATAAAAGATTACTTGCCATTGACCAGACACACGCCTCATGCTCACTTGCCGGTGTCCTCGTGAAGAGAAGGGAGCGATCCTCTACCTTAAGATTTGTCTTAACTCCGACTGCCTCCCAGTATTCCTTTATCAAGGAAAGAGCATCGGCCCATCCTTCAGTAAGTTCGACGGTCAGGGAAAGAGTCTTCCCATCAGGCCTCAGGCGATATTCATGATCCTTGTCCCATTTCAGTCCCATTTCATCCAAAAAAGCATTAGCCCTTTCTGGATCATATTCAGCGTAGGCCTTCTCCCATTCCTCGGAATAATAAGGAGTTCCTTTAACGAACGATGCTTGTCGCGGCTTACCCAATCCTGAATAGACCAGTTCATTTATCTCTTCCCGGTTAATAGCCAGGGAGAGAGCAAATCTAAACCGATCATCCTGGATAATCTTTCGCAGAACCGGATCTTTGCAATTTTGATTGAGACAGATCATGGTTTTAGCACCGATACTCTTATCCGGCACCATTATTACTCGATAGTCTCCTTTTTCTCTATTTTTCATAAAGAGGGTATAGTTAGCTATATCGAGTCCTCGACCCTGCATATCTATCTCTCCAGTCATAGCCTTAAAGTTAATCATCTCGGCGCTTTCTGCTAGATCAAATACAATTCTATCAATGTAGGGAAGTTGATTTCCTTCAGGGTCCACCTTCCAAAAATAGGGATTTCGCTCAAATACCACTCGGGTAGCTGGAGAGGGTACGGTAACCTTCCAGGCAAAGATGGTGGGATGCTCAGGATTATGTATATACCAGTTACCTCTTTTCTGCCCAAAGAGTTGATACCAGTGTTCAAAACCTTCTTCCTTTGCCATTTTCTTCAGCTTATCCATGGGGGTATAACGAGGGTGAAACTTTTTCATATAGTGCTTGGGGATAAAGGTGTCTCCTCTATCTCCATAATCAATCTGGAAAAGAAAAAGTCCGTATGGCTTGGCAAATTTGAACCTCACCGTATAATCATCTACCTTTTCCACTTTTACTGGTTCCCCATCCACAGTCAACCAGCTGGGAAAGACAGGGGTAAGCTCCTTATTTAAAAGGACATCCTCATACCAGAACATCACATCATCAGCGGTAAAGGGTACCCCATCGGACCATTTTAGTCCTTTTCTCAGATGAAAAGTATAGACCTTTCCGTCCTTAGAAATCTCCCAGCTTTTAAATACATTGGGAACGACCTTACTGGCATCCCGATTCCATTTGACTATATGCTGCCATATAATTCTATATGCATTCCAGGCGTCCGCCTCTCCTCCCCAGACTCTGTGCCATGTCCCTCCATATTGGCCAATCTCCTCCACCGGCAATACCACTGCCGGCTCCTCAGGAAGCCTTTCCTCTACTGGTGGAAGCTCTCCCGCAGCAACTTTTATTCTTAACATGGGGGCTTCGCTGAACTTTACTATCTTCTTACCGGTAGCCTTCTCATATTCCTCCATGGTAGCATACTGTGTCGGTGGCAATGCCTCCTGTGCTAAAACTGAAGCTATTCCTAACAGATACATTGCTACGCTTAACAATATAGTTGTTAGTAGCTTTCGCATTGATTTTACCTCCCACTGTTTTATTTTTCCCTAAGACCCATTCCTCTTGAAGGAACAAAGTGAACAACCCTTGCCTCCTTAATCTTATATCTTTTTTGACCACCTCCTTAAAACTATACAGGTTTATTGCGCATAACATAATTATATTTTCGACATAATGGGAGTAAAAACATCTAAAGGCGCTGAAACAAGGCTTTGTCTGATGCTATCATGTTATTTAAGCTCCTTTGTATCTCGAAAGGGTAAGACCTTAACCACGAACTTAATATCACTTACATCATCAGCTAATATGCTGAGGTACTTAGCTGCTCTTCTTCTTTCGCGTGCCTTTAGGTTCCTTAACTCGCCAATTCTTATATGGACATTTTTGGGCTTCTCAACTTTTATACATACATTTCCCAGATGTCCTTTCAGGACAACTTCCTTATCCGTGATGATCCGAGGCTTGCCTTGAATTTGAAGCCTTGATTCTATAGAGGTTTTTTTCTTCGTCTTTACCTCATCCTCCAGAATAAGGCCTCCCTCAGATCTGTCCTTTAAGAAGGTTAGCTTCCTTTCCACCTTGTCCACAAGCCAGGAAGGATATGCCCTGGTTAAATCCAATAAAATTACATCAAATTTTTCTTCTGGCTTAAATTCTACAATTCTTCCATAAAATCTCTCCCCGATCCCCTCACCTTTTCCATTTATAAATATTAAGCTATGTCCATCTGCACCACAAAATGGATTTTCATAGCGACTTTCGCCAAAATAAGCCCTGTCATAAATCCCTGAGCCCAAATCGCAGAGAAAGTCCTCCCCAAACACATGGAATATAAACTGTCCTACATCTATGTGGTTATGGGGCTCACCATTATTGCCAGCCTTTACGGCAAGCACCGCAGTTAATTTGTCTTGCCAGCTTTTTCGAGTTACAATCCACCCTATTCCCTTAAAATATCTATAGAGCTCATCGGGCATTTTTGGTTCTGGCAAAGACCATCCTTTTAAATTTCGCAAAGTTCCAAACCTGTTGAGCCTAAAGTCCGGAAGCTCCTCCAAAAGATAGGACAGCTCATCACCCCTTGATGTATTTATCGCTAAGGATTTTATTAAATCAGCGCTTAGCTTAACCCCGGGGGCACAATCGCCAA
>QMPZ01000193.1 GCA_003648815.1 Candidatus Aerophobota bacterium
GGGTGTATGTTCTTCGTTACAAAATAAAAACCATATGGAACGTTTGGATTCATAGTTTGCAAGAATCCTGCTAATTTCCAGGCTACTCACTGTTCCACTGGCATTATCATATGCTCCCGGTGAATCTACCCAGCTTTGAGAATCTTTATGAGATACAACTAAAATAATTTCCTCAGGATAAGATTTTCCCTCCTTCTTTGCGTACAAATTATACGCTATGTACCAGGGTGAGTCTGGCGACGGAGGAGAAAATTGATAAATCTTTGGCTTAGAATGGGATCTAACTTCATCCTTCTCTTCCTTATTTTAATTCATCAATGTTTTCTCTGATCTTATAAATTGCCTCCAATACTCTGTCCACATTTTCCCTTTCCATAAGAAAATCCTTGCCCAGAGCAACTACTTCAGACTCATAAACTCGCTCGGATACAGGACAGCTAACCTTGGAATAGTCAATCTTTTTGCCGTAAAGAGGACAGCTGACAGGACAGCCCGTCTTGCCGAAGGCCATTTCTCTGAAGAGGGGATTTTTATATAGAGGTTGATTGTGCGCTGTGCTACAGGGCACTCCCTCTGCCCTCAGGGCCTCCATAAACTTATCTCTGGGAATATCATTCCATCTGGATTGATCGTATCTTAAAAAGTAAAAGTAGTAGCCCCTCTTTGTGACCCGAGGGTCTCTTTTAAGAGCTGAGATTCCTTCTATCTTTTCCAGTTCCCTGGCAAAGTACTCACCATTTTCATGTCTTATATTTGTTTGCTCCTCAAGTCGGGAAAGTTGAACTAATAAAAGTGCTCCCTGGAATTCTGTCATCCGGTTGTTTCCCGCAGGAATGTAGTGTTCGTATTTTTCTCCTCCAGGCATTCTACCCAAATCACCGTAGGAATAGCACCTGTCTTTTAGCTCCTCGTTATCGGTGAGGACAATTCCTCCCTCGCCACAGGTCAGGGGTTTGCCCATTTGAAAGCTGAAACAGCCCATATCGCCGATAGAGCCAACCCTTCTGCCCCTCCATTCTGAGCCATGAGCCTCGGCGGCGTCCTCTATGACTAAAAGATTATGTCTTTTTGCAATCTCCATGATTTTATCCATGTCTGCTGGATAGCCTCCATAGTGAACGGGCATTATGGCTTTGGTCTTTTCGGTTATTGCCTCTTCTATCCTCTCGGGTGATATCTGATAGGTATCGGGATCGATGTCCACAAATATAGGAATGGCGTTAACCAGTATCACTGCTGTAGCCGAGGCAATGAAGGTCACAGCCGGGACAATTACCTCATCACCCGCCTCAACTCCTCCCGCCTTTAGGGCAAGGACCAGGGAAGATGTGCCATTGGTGGTGGCTATACCATATTTTGCTCCATTCCACTCGGCGAACTCCTTTTCAAATTGCGCTACCCTGGACTCAAGAGGCTCCTTAAAGTACCAACCAGCGCTACACCACCTGCCACTTTCTAACACCTCAATTAATGCTTTTTTATCAGCATCGTCGAAGATGGGCCATTTGGCCTTTAAGCCACCCGGAATCACTGGATTTCCACCTTTAATTGCTAATTTTGCCATCTACATCCTCCCTTTAAAGCTCAATTTCCATTCCATCAAAGGCGACCTCTATTCCCTCAGGAGAAAGAACCTCCTCTAATTCCTGATGGGATAAACCTCCATTGTGAGAGAAGTGCGTGGCGATAAAACGACAGCCATCTTTCAGACTGCCGTAAGAGCTTAACTTTTTCTTCACTTCTATAACCCCCTTAACTCCCAAATGTCCTCCCTTCTTATCTGTATCAATTTTGCCCATTGTGCAATCCATGATTACCAGGTCAAGGGGCCTCCTCGAGGTTATCTTCCTTAGCCTTTCCCATGTTTCCTCTGAGTACCAGCCCGTATCAAATGCTTGCAGGAGCGACCAACGAGGGGTGGAAAAGAGATAGTTGTAACAAAGCTGATTTGGATCATGGTTGGCAAGCAGAGGAAACACGGATAACTCCCCCGCTTGAAACTCCTTAAATGGCTCAACTAATTGAAACTCAAAGCTATATTTGGCAATATTTTCCTTGAAATCTCTCACGCTGAAAGTCCACTTTTCGACCAAGCTATTTCCGTAGATCTTCAAGAGAGGAAGAGGAGTTAATGCAAAGGGATTCCTTCGCATTAAAAGATCACGGGGAGTATAGTGGTCATAATGGGCATGAGTGATGAAGAGATATTTTACCTCGGAGAGGGAAAGGTTAAATTTAGTCAAATGAAGATAGGTGTCTGGGGGAAAATCTACCTTATATTCCTTCCCAATCAAAAGAGAGGAACGAGTTCGAATATTTTTTCCTCCTAACTTTCTGGCCCTTTGACAAGCAGGGCATCTGCAAAACAGCGCTGGCCATCCCTCTGCCGCTGCTGTGCCCAGGATCTTTACTTTCATCCAGACCTCCTCGTATAATTTAGGTTAATAGAAAATGTTATAATAACTTTCCAAAAATCCCTTGCTTTTTCGCTGGTAGTATAATAAATATTGTGTCCGGTAATTAACGCTCCTTACGGGTAAGGAAAAATTGCTATCCTCCCTTCTCAAAAGAAAATAATAAGGAGAGGGGAGGATAAAATGAGACTATCTTGAGAAAATTATCGCATAGCTTTCCGAGTTCGTCAAGGAAATGGTAAAAGATGCGCTCCAAAACCTTTGAAGGAGGAAAGGCTAATTTACCTTTAGGTGGACCCCATTAGTCGGGTACTAATTCGCCTTGTTTAAGATACCGTTTTGAGATTCTTTGTTCTTTCTCATCAAAATACACTTCAGCCGGTGTTTTATAATTCAGTGACTGATGTGGCCTCTCGTGATTGTAGAAGCTCATATATCCACCAATCCCCTCTTTAGCGTCACGAGCAGTCTCATACTCGTTAATGTATACTTCCTCATACTTTACTAAAACAGTGAGAGTCTTTCGTTAAAGACATTGTCCATGGCCCTGCCTCTTCCATCCATGCTGATTTGAATATTCCTTTTCTCCAGAAGCTCAAGGAACGCTAAGCTGGTGAATTGAGAGCCCTGATCAGAATTGAAAATCTTAAGGAGTTCCAATTGCAAGTGCTTCTCTAATGCCTGAATACAGAAATCGATCTCCAGGGTAGTGGAAAGCTTCCAGGAGAGAACATACCGGCTCATCCAGTCCATAATGGCCACTAAATAAAGCCAGCCGTGCCTCATTCTAATGTAGGTGATA